>WJKV01000135.1 GCA_014728875.1 Candidatus Woesearchaeota archaeon
CTTATGAGACAGCATATTCAAACTAATTTTTTTCTTTTTTGTCCAATTCTTTAACTGTTGTATTAACTACTGATCTCTATGAACTCGCAATTAGTACTTGTCAGTGTAAATAAATGTTTATATGGCTTCTATTGGTCTGCCTTTGCTAAGGGGGTAAAGGGGGCTATAGATTTGGTAGATTATAGTGATTGTAAAGCGAGTCTTAACATCAACTATAAACTTCTAGTCTTAGTTCTCTTGTTAGTTTCTATATTTTCTGTATCGGTTTCTGTTTTTGCAGAGACCGACTATAGCACCAATTTTGCCCTGAATGAAACTAATGAGAGTTCAGACAGCCAGATCGATAGTCCTGAAACCTCCATTTCATCTTCCAGCGATCTGCTGATAGATCTGCAGTACAAGAGCAGCACTGATTATGATCTTGATGATGATGGCATAGAGGACAAAGAGACAGGAATAGTGGACCTTACTGTTGAGGACACTGGATTTGTAGGCGATGTTGACCAAAACAAGCTGTGTACAAGATGGGAAGTCTACAGCAAAGAAGATGAAAAAACTACGAGTGTCTGTTATGGTGCAGAACAATGCTGCGGTTTTATTGATCTTTTAGCTACGACAGCCAGCTGGGACCAGGAGTTCCAGCTGCACTATGGCAGATTCGGAGCGACTGAGAATAACGATGTCACAGCACAGGTCATACATGTGGACTATGACTTGAGCACGGATTATTATGACATCTTTTATTCGAGCAGGCAGACTCTGTCTGTAAAGTTTCTTGATCTTTCTAACTGGCGGCTCGAGGTCTATACGAACAAGGAATATTATAAGCCTAACGAGGTTGTCAGATTCTATCTGGAAAACAGCATAGAAGAAGCAGATGTCCAGATGTCCATCAATGACAGAACAAATGTCTATAATGTCATCTATACGCCTGGACAGGCTGTTGAATTTACCCCTACTACCCCCGGGGAATACGCAGCAGTGGCCACAGCGACTCTTGGAGAGAATGTAAAGACCAAGATATTTGAATTTACAGTTTCAGAAGAGGCTGTAAGTTCCCCGTCTTTTTCTAGAGACAAACTGTACATTGCAAGACAGGAATATCATCTGGGAGAGACAGTAGAGCTTGTCCTGGATGTCGAGAACATGAGGAGCGCAGACCTGGAGATAATAAGCAGCGACACCTTGTACCAGTACAATGATGTGGGAGAGCTCTTTGAATTTGTTCCGCCTGACGCGAGCCAGTATTTTGTGACTGCGACAGTCCTGACACCTGACGGCGAGAAAGAGTTCAAAAAGAATTTCACAGTCGGAACAGGCCCTATGCGGGTTAACCTTGAGCTGGAGAATTCCCTGCTCTTCGGCATAGATCCTGTAGGCATGGAGCTGTATGAGACAGGAACAAAAGCAGATCTGGGCGTGCCTGGGAACAGGCTTGACATGGAATACGGAAAGAGATACGATCTTTTGATAAAGCTGAGGGAAGAAACAATTATCAATCAGACAAATCAGACAGATGTTGAAGGCAATCTGACAAACGGAACAAATACAACAAACGCAACAGAAAATATTCAAACAGACGATGACCTGTTCTCATCGCAGGCATTATCGCATCCTATCAAATCCATCCTCATTAGAGGATTGAGAGCAGAGAGTGCAGATGCATTGAAACTTAGGATTGATGAGAACATCAACGATTACAAGTACAATTTCACGCAATTGTATGCTATCGACCCTTCTGACATGCTGTTCGACAATGCAACAGTCACAGTCACTGCGCAAGGCAGTGTGCTTTACAAATGCAAGGACTGGGATTTCATCACCCAGACATGCACCAATGATGTCTGGACATTGTACAAGACAGGGCTGGTGCCTGGAGAAGAATATGAGATATTGATAACGCCTGACGATCCTGGTTTCGGAGAAGGGACAGGAAACGAGTCCTTTGGAAGCCAGGCAATAAATGTCACGAACCATACTATTGCAGGCTTTAACATATTGAGGGAGCAGCCCGACGGAATCGGAACTGACAGGGAGACAGAAGTCGGAATCGTGCTGTGGTATGAAGCAGAAGAGAATTCAACCATCTATAACATTTCCTTGAGAGAGGAACTGCCTGCAGGCTGGGAAATCTCAGCAGCTCCTGCCAACAGCACTGTACTTAATGATTCTTTGATAGTAAAAGTATCAAATCTGACTGCAGGTTCATACTATCTGGTCACGTACAAGGTAAAATCTCCGTCAATCGAAGGAGAATCTGCTTTCAATGCAGACCTTATCTATAATTTCAATGACAGCTGGTACAATACGACAACAATAGACTATAATGTGAGGGTCAATGACAGCAAGGCATTCTTTGACGTGAAGACAAAAGTTGTGCCGACAGGATATCTTGCAGAGCTCAATGAGACTGTAGACGAAAGAAAGGTCGACAGCAGCGGCCAGACAGTTGTCGTGTTCAATGTGTCAAACATAGGGAACAGTGGGATACCGGCAAACTATCCTGCAATATTCAAATGGAAATACAACGACAGCATGTTCTATGTCGCAGACATAAACGGAGACTGTTCCAACGGTGTCGTTGTTGACTGGGAAGGAGAGAAGGCAATAGAATGTATCTGGGCAACCTTTGCAGTGAATGAAACAAAAGTGTTCAATGCCACTGTTTATGCTCTTGGCAACGGCACTGTTGCAACTAAATTCAACATCACTTATGATCCTCCGCTGATTAAGAGCGCTGAGATGAACGAGATATTGAATAAGACCGATGAAGTCTTCATGCATGATCTGACAGGAAAGTCCATAATTGATGAAACAATCGAAGACAGCGCGCTTAAACTTACAAAGGCGCATCTCAATAATTATGTCGCAAAAGACATAAGGCTTTTTGCTTCAGGCGTATACAGGCTTTTGAGATGGTTCCTGTCTTCTGTCCTGACCTCTTCGGAAGACGGATTTGATACCTTGTCAAGGATAATGTCAGGAGATTTGAGCCCGATAACAGGCGTGCCTATCAAGGAAAAGAAACCAGAGCCTGCAGCGCCAAAACCCGTAGAAATTGTAGCGCACGAGGAAGTGCCTGTTGGACAGGTCGAAGTCACGCCTTCAGAAGAAGAGTTTGTCGCTGAAGAAACGCCTTCAGAACCTGCTCCAGAACCTGCGCCTGAAGAGTATACAGAATCTGTGCCTTTGTCGCAGAGAATTTCAGAACTGCCCCAGGCAACAAAAGGAAAAAGAAATTATCCAGAGCCTATAGAAGAACCTGCTCCTGCACCTATACAGCCTGCTGCTGTTTGGATAAGCACGACAGAAGAAGCAATGCTGAAGGCAGACGGTTCGCCTTTCGCGATCTATCTCGCGCCGGACGACCCTGAGACTGCACAGTTTGTCGCAGAAGGAAGCGTGACCCCTATACTGAGAGAGGGGAAAGTCGACAAAGTCGACCAGAGTGTCTTGTTCAATCATCCTGCTGCAGGAAGAAGCATGGGGCTCAGAGGGATGTTTAGTGCCGGTATTGTTGACCTGAGGAACCTTAAGATAAGAAAGGACCATGAATCCGGAAAAGTCGCGGTAGATTTCAGGGACGTATACGGTGTAGAGCCAGAGCATACCATCTATCTTGAGAATACAAAGAACACCGGCGTATACATATGTCCTGATGCATACGAATTGTCGGATGTGTATTACAACTGTCCTGGCATGCTGGTTTTCGATCCAGAAGAGATATCTGATGGAGTATCAAAAGACGGAATAAGCGTTAGTGTTGATGGAGATTACTATGTGATACATGGCGTCACAGGCACTGGTGCCGGTCAATTGGTCATATTGAATGTAAAGAGCTATCCTGTATTATGGGGCAACTGGACAGTCGAGTTCAATACAACAGGAACAGAAGATTTAGTTATAACTGCGATAAATGGAACAACATGGACGAACTGGACAAACTCTTCATCATATGATTTGAAATTCCTCAAATTAAAATGCGGTAACGCTTCATTGGATTACACATTTGTAGACAACAGCACTGACAACTGCACAACTTCTGGTTCCTGCTATGTTTATTATGCAAACTACAGCTGTAATAATATAACAAGCTATGAAGTGAGCCAGGTCCTGACTCCAGGAGACCACTACTTGAAGTTCCAGTTCGGAAATGCGGTTGAATATGCAGAGAATGTAGTTGGAAAAACTGACAGTCTCGGCTATGGCAAAGGCCCCAAGATAACCTGGACAGGCGACATGGAACGTTTCAAGTATGGCGATATCAATGGGGACGGATACGAAGACTTAGTCATCGGCAACGGACAGAATAGTGTGTTTGGTGCGCAATCAGGAAAAATCTTTATCTTTTACGGGCCTTTCAACAGAACGTCTTACACTGTCACGACAGATTACAATGCCTCTATCTATGGGGCCTGCAACAGTACTTTCTTTGGCAATTATTTTGATGTTGTGGATGTCAACAATGATTCAAAAGACGACATAATTTCAGGAAGCGGAAATCCTCCGTGTCTTAGTGGCGGGACTCTCTTGGGTCTTACAGGGGAAGCATATCTGCATTACGGCGGGGACTGGTTTGGTGATTATAATGTGTCGACTAGCGCAAACCTGACCTGGACTGCTGAGCATGCAGGAACTTCAGGAGAAGACAGACTGGGAAGCTGGGGCGGAGTATCAGCAGGCGATGTCAATGCAGACGGTTATAACGATTTCCTTCTTGATGCATGGGACTATCTGTGGTCGCAAAATCTATCTTACGGAAAGGTCTTCTTGATTTATGGCGGCCCTAATCTTCAGGGCGGCAACGTCTCGCAGGTAGCGAATGCAAGCTTCTATGGTGAAGGTTATTGGAACCAATTGGCGCACTATGGCTATGAGAGCGGAGGGGATTTCAACGGCGACGGCCATGATGATCTGGTATTGCACGCTGCCTGGAATGATTCTGTTACGCGCAGCGGCAAAAAATACATGATATTCGGCAAGAACTGGACAGGCACCCACAATGTCAGCGATGTTGTGAACATAAGCTGGCACGGCAATTATACTGCTGGTCTGCCTAATGTTAGTGTTACAAGGCAAATGCATTTCAAGGAAGATCTCAACAACGACGGAAAAACAGATCTCTTGCTGAGATTCGCAAACACATCCGCGGCAAGCTTGTATATCACTCCAATTATTTATGGAAATGCAAGCCTGTCAGGCGATTTCGATGCAAGAAGCGGCGGTGCTTATGACACTTATTTCTATGGAAGTGTTGCAGTGAACAGTGAATCTTTAGCTGAGGATATTTCTGCAGGAGATTATAATAATGATACTGTTCCAGAAGTTATGATCGGTAGCGGTCTGGTGAGCACAGTTCCAGGAGAAGTCAGGATCTGGGCCGGAAGAAATTTCTCTGGTCCTTATTTCACGACGACCGCAAACAAGACCTGGACAGGAGCAAGCTATCCGTTCGGAAGGCTGGGTACGCAGATAGAATACGGCAGCAACCTGATAAATGATTCAATATCAATACAGGAAATGCTGGTCGAAGATCAAGGCTTAGATAAAATCTACCTCTTCTATAATACAAGGCCTGTAGGAGAGAATCTTTCAGTGAACACAACTTCTGGAACGAATTATAGCGATGAAGACATTGACTGCTGGATTGATGCTTATGATGCAGAAGAGATATGGTACCAAGCGGATTATGAATGGTATAATGGAAGCAATCTGTATTCTTCTGGAACGAAACAATTTAATGTTGCAGGAGACCCTTTCAATTCAATTACAGAGTCGGTTAATACTTTAAGCAGCAGCGTCACAGCAAGCGGAGAGACTTGGTGGTGCAGGGCAAGGCTGACAGACGGCCTGCTGTACAGTGAATGGCAGAATTCGACGAATCTGACAATAGTTAACAAGGTGCCCACGCACGACAATCCAACATTGACCTCTGACAGGGAACTTAACTATACGACTGAGAATCTTTTCTGTAATCCTGTGAATGTTGCAGATGCTGACGGAGATCTGGTGACAAACATAACAGACTGGTACAGGAATGACAAATCCTGGAATGTTCTGAAGATGCCTTTCGATGTCGACAATTCTTCTCTAGCAAAAGACCTGAGTCCTTTCGGAAACGACGGTGTTGTGCGCAACGGTGCAGCGTGGACGAGCAGCGGGATATCCGGCGGTGCTTATGATTTCGACGGCTCCAATGATTTCATCAATGTAAGCAATCCGACAGACGGCAGCCTGGATTTCCCTGGAGGCAATTTCTCTCTTGAAGTTTGGTTTAAGACATCCTCTACTATAGGTGCAATTGATCAAAATCTGATAACCAAATACGATGGCGGCAATAATTATGGATATGTGCTGTTTGTGGGAGGCAGCACGAATTCCGGACTCTTGAATTTAGTAGTGGGAGGTACTGGCGGTTTTGTGCTATTCAATACTGTTGGCACAGATTACCGTGACGGCGCCTGGCACCACGCAGTCGCGACCTATAGTTCGACAGCCGGCTCGAAAATTTATGTGGACAGTGCATTGGAAGCAAGCAATACAACAACAGTCGGAGACTTGACTGCTGCGTATCCACTATATGTCGGAACTGGGGTAGCTGCATCATCTGATTTCTTCAACGGAACAATAGATGAAGTCAGAGTTTACAATACAACTCTGACTGATACTCAAATCTATACAAATTATAATTCAGGGGTTCCAAGGTACGACAAATTGGTCTCTGACGAAACTTCGGCAGGAGATATATGGAGATGCAATCTGACTGTGGCGGACAGGTATGCATATGGAGACAGTCTGGTCTCAAACAATTTGACGATTAGGCAGGATCAGTCGAATCTCAGCTGTATTGTCCGGCAGACTTCCTGTGAAGCTGACGAAGTGGAGGTCATGGGCATGTCGAACCAGACGAATGCGCACGCAGAACTAGTAAATATGAGCACTTATGACTGGCAGGTGTGCTGTAAGGACATCTCTGGCTATCGTAACCTGACGAACAGCAGCGGAAATAATCTTGTGAATCTTTCTAATTATACCAACGCGCATGTCGAGATACCTGGAACAACAGACTATGCTTATGGAATCTATCTGGGGATGATAAACCAGACAGGTGTTGAAAGATGGGGAATAGACTGCGACTATCGTAATGTTTCTGCGAATTGTCCGTCGAATGAGACCTGTGTGTTCACTATCTCTGACACGACGAATGCGCACGCATCAGACTGTTCTGTAGATCCGTACAATACAACAATCTGCTGTGCCTTCGATTTCATAAATACTGCGCCTTCGACAACAGTCATTCTGAACTCTACAAACCCTTCTGATGCCGGACAATATCCAGGTTCGAGCGATAATCTTACCTGTTATGCGAATGTGACAGACGCTGACGGCGACAACACAACTGTCTTCTATAGATGGTATAATAATTCAGTACTTGTGCCGGGCCTTTCTGGAAATGTGTCTGATGTTCAGGCAGGAGTGGCGACTTTGATATCAACCTTGGGCAGCGGGAACACCTCTGAGGCAGAGACCTGGACCTGCGCTGCTCATGCAGATGACAGCTATGAAAATGAAACTTCATGGAAAAACGATTCAATAACAATCGGCATAGACTGCGGTTTCAATGACTGGCAGGCAGACACAAGCTATTTTGTGGGCAACGACCAGAGCACAGGCGGGGTGTGCTGGAATGTTGATAATACGCAGAATATATCAATCGACTGCAGGCATCACGATATCAACGGCGGGACATACGCAGTATATGCGCCGAATTCAGGAACGCCTTCAAAGAATCTGACAATTGCGAACTGCAGGTTCCATGACTTTAGTTCTGCTGGAGCGTACAGGTATTTCTATGATGCCAGATTCTATAACAATACAATCAACGGAACTTCGTCCGGAACCAATTATGGTATTTACATATATACTGCTTCCGGCACTTTCGGACTGGGCGCTGACATTGATTCAAATAATATAAGCGACTATTATTACGGCATATTCCATTATTATGCAGACAACACAAATGTTACCAACAACAGGTTTGACCAGATAAGGGCTCATTCATTATACGTGACGAATACTGCTCAATACATGGATATTATCAACAATACCTTTAATGTTTCCTCTACTGCATCCCAGACTGTTTATATCCAATCCAATTCAGATTACTGCGATATAAAAGACAACACTTTTGTCGACGGCGGATCGACAGCAGGAAATACAATTTATCTATATAATGATCTGAACGACTGTGAGGTGACAGGGAATTACTTTAACAATACTGGAGGAAGATTATCTATAGACGGTTCCAGTCACAATGTGTCTAATAATCAGATCTTTGACTCTAGATATTCCTCAACATCAGCGGGCACTATTTATGTGCTTTCACAATACAGCACTTTCGACAACAATACTATCGACGGCAGCGCGACCCACGGATTCTATATACAGGACCAGTACAATAATTTC
>WJKV01000010.1 GCA_014728875.1 Candidatus Woesearchaeota archaeon
CCTCTCCTTTCAGACCGCATCTCAGAATTTCTGCTCCTGCGTTTATTATTTCTGTGACATCGCCGGCATGATGAAAACCATTGATTTTATTGAAGGGCTCGTCAATCGCAAGACCAACAAGATATTTGAAAAGCATCTTTATCTTTACCGCCCTCATCTTTTTTGTGTCCCGATTCTGTCTTAATTCACCCAAATAAAAATAATCAGTCGCGTCAAGCCAGTAGCTCAAAGGCGCGATCTCAACCAGCTGGTTGTGGTGCTCCCTGAAATAGCTCTCAATGAACTTATTGCTCGGAGGATGCAGCCTAACAAAGATCTCGCCGTCCCCGATTATCTTCATCAACGGTTTAGATTCGTCTATCGGTATCCGGCCGAATCTTCTGCCGCTTTTTCTTGCCACACTGATTATGCTTCCTATCGCCCTCTGGAAATCCCTGAACCTTATGTCTTTGCTCCTGTCAGAGAAATACGGCATTGATCGTATTGTGGAGCATAGCTCTTCCAAACAGTCACTGTACGCGCAGTCTGCATCGCCTTCTGCCAGCTCTCTCATCCTTACTATGTTTCTTGCTTTTTTCAAGTGGTCTATTGTTCTTATCGCAGCATAAGCAGAACCGGAATACGCAGCCCGCATTACAGGAGGCATTCCTTCCACTGCATAGCCTGTCTCTGCATTCAATGTATGGAACGGAATCTCTGCGATCCTTGGGTCGCCTATCTTTTCTGCAAGCTCGCATAATTTCATCGGCTGATAATAATCATACAAACCGTATCTGCAGGGACCTTCTGCACCGCCCTGGAACATCGCGATATTGCCGGGACCGTCTTCTTTTATTGCTTTCAGCAAGGTTGCAAAAGTTTCAGCGCAGGGAAAGCATTGGTCCTCCCGTGACAATTCAAGACCGGGATTAAGTTCCTCCCGCGTCCTTTGCTGCATCACTTTCGCTTTTATTCCGCTGGTCTGAAGAAGGGCTTTCAATGCGTGCGCACCGCCGTGGTCCATAGGCGTCAGGATGACCGTCCTTTTTGTATGTTCCTTATTATTGACGTCGAATTTGACCGGAAATGTCCTGTTGCGTTTTTTAGGCGCTTTCTTCAACCTTCTTATTCCCTGGATACTGTCGATGAAAGCCTCGACCCTTGTGACAGTATGGGCCTCGCCGCTCTGCTCGTCAAAAGAGAGATACAGACAGGATTTGCCCTGCAGGTCGTTGTCAAAGAACGGGATTATGAATGCGTCCGGACCGCAATTGAAACTCGTGCAGTATACAGGAAAGATGTTTCCGAACCTTTCTTCGTCCTGCAGAAGATGGGCAATCGCAAGGATCTTCTGGCCGTAAACATAATACATGTTAGGATGCTTGTCCCTGAATTCAGGAGACTGGACGACTGAATCCAGATCCGGCAGCATGTCCATAGGCAGGGCCTCTATATTGTATTTTGCAAGGATGTTTGACAGCCTGAAAGTCATGCCGGGATCGCAGCCATTGTACGGCCTGCTTATGAGAATAAAATATTCTTTGCCATCTTTTCTTTCCTGTGCGTCCGCCAGGAACCGCTCTCCTATCTCTTTCTTTAATTTGGCTTCTACTGTCCGCTGCCTTTCCAGTGCGATCTGTACTTTTTGCCGCAATTCGGCCGGATAAATATCCGAACGTATCTCGTTCCTGAACATTTCTTCTATCTCAGAAAAGAAAGCTTCGCTTTTCTCTTCCCGAAGATGAAGTCTTGGGGCCAATAACTGGGTCCTGTCCAGTCTTCCTTCCAATGCGACCCGGGCGCTGTCAGGAAGACCCTGCACCCAGGGACAGACATGGGTCTTCTTGAAAGCTGTGTTCGGCATGCTCTGATAAGAGGGAAGCCAGATATAATCCACACCCTTGTCTACAAGGTTAAGTGTGTGGCCGTATGCCACCTTGATAGGAAGGCAAAAGCTCGATTTCGATGTTTCAATTCCTGCTTTCTTTATCCTGTCGTTTGTCTCGTCTGATATGACCACATTATAGCCCAGACTTTCAAACAGGTTGATCGCGAAAGTCCCCATCCCGCCCAGGTTAAGGCTTGCTCTTGCAATGCCGACAGTCTGCCTGCCTTCTATGTGCGGTCTTGTTCTCATCAATTCTTCGTTTCTTTTGTCGACCAAGGTCTCTATTTCTGAAGGCTTCACGCTCTTTCCAGTGGTGTATCTCTCGCACCTGTCACCGAAAAATACAGCCTCTCCGTCCTCTGTGGTCACCCTGTTGACCTGGCAGCCTATCCCGCATTTCTTGTCCCTGCAAGTAAAAGTAGTTTGTTTTACTTCCATGTCCTTGATGTTCCATCCTTTGAATCTGCTCTTGCTCATCTTACCATTTCTTTCTTTTCTTTTCTTATCTCATTATATTCTTTTATCCATAACGCAGCGCCTATCGCGCCGTTCACGTCGCTATCGGGCGTCACATAGATGGGCCTGTCAAAATACTGCTCGAAAGCAGCGACCAATGCCCTGTTCTTTGACGTGCCTCCTGTAAAGACGATTATCTCCCCGTCGAAAGGAATGATCCCTCCGCAGGATGCCATGTAGTTTTTCACCAGGGCATGGCACACTCCTGCAAGAACATCCTTCATGCCCTCGTTCCTTTGTATCCTTGTGTTTATGTCAGCGCCTGTGAAAACAGTGCATCTGAAGCTCAGGTCAGCAGGATAATCGCTCTGCATGACCATCGGCGCGAACTCTGTCCTGACATCTATGCCGTACTTGTCGCATTGTTTCTCGACGAAACTTCCTGTCCCTGCAGCACAGACCTTGTTCATGTTGAAGCCGGCCGGCGCTCCGTTGATTATCTTTATCCTCTTGCTGTCCTGCCCGCCGATCTCGACGACATCTATGTGCCTTATCTCCGGGAACAGGCTTCTTACAAAATAAGAAACACCATAAGCCTGC
>WJKV01000011.1 GCA_014728875.1 Candidatus Woesearchaeota archaeon
GGTTCTTTCCATGTTTTCTTGTGCCCTGCGGAAACATGATGAATCCTTCATCTTGGCTAACGATTTCCTTTATTATTTTCAATGTCAATGAGCTGGGATTTTCCCTGTTGACAGGAAAACAGCCAAGCAGCCGGATCAGTTTGGAAAAGCCGAATTGTCTGCATAATCTGTGCGTGAACAGCTCTTCCCTTCCCATGTAGTGTGTCTTTCTTGAAAACGAATGGCCCAGCATGGGAGGATCGTATGCTGTCATGTGGTTTGAATATATTACAAAGGGTCCTTCCCTTGGCACGTGCTTGCTGCCTTTCACATCAACATTCATCACAGCCCTGAAATATACAGTACAAAAAATCCTTCCAAAATCATACAACGGCCCCCAATATCCGTATTCTCTTTCCTTGAAAAGATTAGAAAATTTCTCTTTTCCTGCCATTCCTTGCTTGATGCGTTCGGCGAATATATAAAATTTATCGTGAGTTCATGCTCTTTAAACAATAACCTTAATAAAGGAAAATTCCCTTGCAGCCTAGTATGATAGACATTGTCGTGCCCAAGAACGATGAAAGTAAATTTGTGCAGATGGCAATCAAACTAGGTTATGACGGGCTTGTCTTTTTATATGATCAAAACAGCAAAAAGAGTCTAAGCAGCGCCCTGGAATTAAAGGAAAAGGAAAAAAGAATAAAGATTTTTACAGCGTATGCTACAGACAAAAAGAGGAATCTGCCTAAAGTTGATTTGTTTTTGACTGCAAACAGCGATCGAAAATTCCTGAAAAAAGGTTTTGACATGGTATATGATACAGAGCTAAATATCCAGGATACTATGAAGCAGAGACAGGGAGGCCTTAATCAAGTTTTGTGCAATCTGATGAAAGAAAACAAGGTTTCATACTGTATCTCTTTTTCTTCTTTTTTGAACTCTTCCAGGAGAGCTGACTTGATCGGCAAAATGATGCAGAATCTTCTATTGTGCCAGAAATACAATGTGAGAACTTGTATTGCCTCGTTCGCAAACAATGTGTTTGAGATGAAGAATCCAGAGGATCTGAAAGCATTCCTGGACCTGTTGGGAGCAAAAGACAGCAAGAAAGTCCTGTCACAGCTAAATAATATATTGGAACATAAGAAAAAGAGAATGCTGGCACCAGGAATAGAACAGATTTAATTCTGGTAAACATTTATAAAGCAAAAGAAATTAATAGAAGTTATAACTGAAAGAGGTTGAAATGCGCAGAAAAACACCATCTATGGGTACGATTCTCTTATTTTTGCTAATTTTATCAATAATGACAACATTATTAATTTCATCCTTTGCAGCTGCTGTCCAGAAAGCAGACTGGCTGGAATACAAGACTGGCAACTGTTCTATGAGCGAATGCTTTCTTGATCCTACTGCGAGCGATAATGTGAGCGGTGACCAGCAGGAGTCTAAATGCAAGCCTGACGATTGGTACAGCAAAGTCACTTTGATTGACGGTGTCTGGAGAGAGAATTACGACAACAACAGAGTGGCTGATCTGTACTGCGGGAACGGAAACTGGACGACAAGAACCAGTTTTATCGCGCAGAAGATGCTTACCATACCTGCTGCAAACGAAGACTATGTGCTTTCCTGCGGGCCGCCCAGCGAGGTCCTTGTGGATCAAGGCATCGGAAAAAAAGCTTTTGATCCTACTGCCAGCAAAGAAAAAAGGTTCACGAACGAATATGATAGAAGTGTGTTCAACAGTCTGTGCATCTTATTGTACAAGGGCGATCTGATTGTAGGAACGAGCTTCAACGAGCTGGGAAACAATATAAACATTTCCTTGCAGAACCAGATACAGCTGGACGAGGCTTTGTATGAAGCATTCGACATTGACTCTGTTGATCTGTCAGGCTGTTCCGGGAGCACGAACAAGTACGATTTCAGGAGGTGCAGCATCAGTACCAGCGGCTCCAATCCAGAAATGTACTATAATAATTTCACCCAGTCTTTTATTTATACGCCGAACGGCGGGGATGTGCTGAGGCAGGGATTCATCTATAATTTATATGATCTGTTTATTACTCCAATCCTGAACCTGCTGGAGATAACTGACAGGACCTTGTTCGAGCTCAGTCCTGAGCCGTTAGAGGAAAGCAAGCTCTTCAAGAATCTCTACAGAAACAAGAACGGCAACAGACTTATTTCTGCTGTGATCGAACCCAAGCATTACAGCGGAAGAACAATAAATGAATATTTCACAGCATCCTATGTCGGTTTTTCAGAAGACATCTGTGAAAGCGTGGACATCTACGATGACAATGTCGCAGGCGGAATCATAATATGCAGGAAAGACGGAAACAGGCAGACCATCTTCACAGTGAGCAAGAGCAGCACTTTCATACAGAAGACAGTGCCTGTCAGTTTTGTGAAAGACATGACGCACGGGATGAGGCTGCAATAAAAACCGCAATAAAAAAGAGGAGTCAGATGAAAAAAGGCCAAGTCACACTGTTCATCATCATCGGAATTATTATCCTGGTAGTATTCTTTTTCTTGTTCTACATAACCCAAAGGTTGACTCCTGGCGAGCAGGAAATGGAGCAGTTGACTGTCGCAAAAAGCAAGCTGAGGAGCGCGCCTCTGCGTTATTATGTCGAGAGCTGTATCCAGAAATCTTTTGAAGAGGGTCTGAACATGATTTCCCTGCAGGGAGGCAGGATATTTATGGAACAGCCGTACAGCACTCTGCCCTGTTCTGCTGACGGGCAGAACAGCTGCACACCGGCTTCAAAAGGAGGTAGTGTTAAAAAAATTATAGGAAACAAAGAGTATCATGTGAATTATCTGATAACCAAGAATCCTAACATTTTTCCTCAGCACCAATATCCCAGAGAGCCGTGCGTAAAAAATTTCAGCTGGCCGTACTGCAATTTCACTTATGACAAGGATGCTGCTGTCGAACCCAGGCTCGGCTGGAATTATCTTCCTCCGTTGAAAGCAAGCAAAGGGTCTATTGAAGCCCAGCTGGAAAATTATGTTGCTAAGAAAACAAACGACTGCATAGATTTCGGAGAAATAACCAATATAACCGGCATCCCCTACAGGATCGGGGAAGGTGACGCAGAAGTTGACATTGTTTTCACTGCGCAAGATACAAGAATTATTGTGGATCTGCCTTTGCAGATAACAGGCGCCGGCATGCAGACTACTTCTGATGTTGAGCATTTTGAATTGTTGACGAAGATGAAGTATGAATATCTGCATACTTTCATTTTCAACCTGATAAACGAAGAAATAGCAGACTTGAACTTCAGCATCTCAGAAGATTATACAGAACTTGACAGCTACAGGCAAGGTTATTCGCTCACGATAGAAAAGGATACAGAAGCAAGGACCGGCGATGACATGATAATTATATCCGATGATAATATCCAAATAGACGGCAAGCCGTTAAAGTTCCAGTTCGTGCGCGAAGATGTGCCGCCTGTTCTTAATTATGTGACAGACGGCAGTGCTCCTGGCTATGACGCAATCTGGCAGTTCCCGCCGGATCCCAGTGTGCAGACGATGACAAAGACAATAAGACCGGGCGCGGTCGACATGAACGAAGATGAACCCAATTTTATATTCTCTTACAGAGGATGGGGAAGAGATTATTTTGAGATGTTTGTCGCAGGGCAATTGAAAAGATGGAATCCTGGCCAGAATGAAGGATGGCAGTTTAACCCGAGCAATGGCCGCGGATCCATTGTTGTAAACAGGACAAGGGATACGAATCCTCCCAAACATAATTTCACTATCCGGGTAAGCGACGGACAATTGTTTGATCAACAGACAGTGAGATTATTCGTGGTTAACATTCCAGGGATGCCGGGCGCGCCAACTGTTCCGCCTGCACCTGCTGCGCCGCCGGCATCAGGATTTCCCAGCCTGCCGCCGCCACCGCCAGCACCGACCACTGGTTCCTCTTAGATTTCTATATGCAGATTACCACAAGATTTATAAACTAAATTATGTTCAAATTATAAAAATCGGGTTGAAAGAGAGGGTTGGATAGGTATGAAGAAAAGAGGTGGAAAGAGTAGAGTATCAAGATCATTGTTTTTGATTTTTCTCTTCTCACTATTTGTAATTTCAGCCTGTTTTGTTTCTGCAACCTGCTGCGTGAATGAGCAGACAAGCTTCACAAGCACTGCTGTTGATGTTACATGCATTGATAACCTGCCAAGCACACAGTGTTTCAGCGGTTTCTTTTCAAATGCTACAACATGCAAGGATGTCCAGCAATGCGGCTGTTGTGTCTGCAATTATGGCAGTGCGAATCCTACTGTTTATAAAGGAGGGGATTTGAGGGTCAGCAACAATTTCTGCGCAGCTTTCTGCGCTCCTTATTCTTATAATCTTATTCCTGGTCTTACAACCGCGTCCTGCAGCCAACAGGAAAATGCGACAGGAATCAGCGGTTATGTTTTTGACAGTGACGGAAATCCTGTTCACGGCGCACAGGTCACAGAGACAGGGGGAAGCAGTGATGTGACAGATGCGCAGGGCAAGTATAGCTTGTCAGTTTTCCAGCAGACAACAACAGTCACCGCTTCAAAGGCGAATGTCCAGAACAACATAAATGTAAATGTCGCAACAAAAAAGACAGGGTGGAACATAACCCTCGATCTGGCAGCAGTGAGCGCAGATCTCGTCGGAAAGATAACGCCCCTGATAAGCGGTGTTCCGAGTCCGACCCCTTTGTCGAATGTTGTTGTGACTGTGACAGACGGCGTGAATCAGTTTGCTACAGAGACAGACGTTGCAGGCGAGTACGAATTCATCGCCATACCCATCTCAGACTATGCATTGACAGCCAACAGGTGCGGATTTTTCCCTGAAAGCGCGCAGGTCTCTGTAACTGCGCCATTGACAAGAAAAGACATCTCATTAAGAAGCGCGCCGCAGGAAACATTGACCGGCGTTGTAAAAGATTTGCAGAACCGCCCAGTGAAAGATGCAGATATAGCAATAAGTCCCAAAAGGGGCATTGTCCAGAAAAGCGATGAGCAGGGGATCTATCGGGTGACTAATCTGGACAGCAATTGCCAGTATACTGTAACTGCTACAAAAGCCCCGCAGTATCAGGACAGCTCAAAAACAAAGAGCATATATGCGACAGATCCATTGACAACAAACACTCTGGATTTCGTCCTTGAGCCCAGTGTGATGTTTGATTTCTGTACAGATATTGGAGACTGCCGGGGCGAAGATCTCATTCTTGGAACGCCGGATGACTGCGGCTGTCCGCCCAACTATGTTTGCAATCAATTGACAGGAAACTGTGACAGGAAGCCGACAATCGACTGCTGCGATTATGATTTCCTGTGCCAGCCGCCGCAGGCCAGGAGCGGAGTCACTGCGCAATGCGGGAGCGAAAAAGAGACTTGCAGCAATGTGTGCGCTGAAATTATTAATTGTCCAGCAGATGAAAAACTGAGCAATCAGAATACGGACGGCGTCTGCAAATGCGCAGGAGAAACAGTGACCATACTTCAAAGCCTTGCAGACCAGTATGGTTTTGAGAATACAGCAGGCAAATACTGTTGTCCGTTTTCTCCTGTAAGCATCAGCGAAGTGCCGTGCGAATTCCAGCAGAAAGCTGCAATCGTCGGGATTGTTGTGAGCAGGATCGACGGAGAGCCAATAGACGCAACAGTAACTGCTGATCCCAATACTGCCGGAGAACAAAGCACGATGAGCAGTTCTGTTGACGGTTCATATGTCTTGTTTGTGGACCCAAATATAGACCATACCATTAATTTTAAACGGCCTCCGCTGTACGAGCCAGAGACAAGAGTTGTCAGGGCTGGGAACCTGGCAGTGGGCGAAACTTTCACTCTGGATGTCAGTCTTGGAATCGTCGCGCGCACCTGCGACTATCCTTCCACCCCAGAAGTTCCTGATTTTGTAGCTGAAAATGTAGTATGTAAGAACCAGGCAAGACTTACATGGAACAATGAGTATTGCAGGAATACAGATGGTGTGCAGTCTTTTATAATTACTGCAGATAATTTGAACAAGACCTATGTTGTAAGTCCTGACAACGACGAACTGATAATAAAAGATCTGGACTGGAACGAACTGTATTCCTTTTCCATACAAGCCAAGTATTCAGATCATAACAGTCCGAGGACGAGCCGGGCAGTGGCTGTTTCTGGTTTTGATCCTGGAGACGAGGAATGCGATGGCAGGTGCGACAGTGAAGAGTTTTGTCTGGACAATACAAAAAGAAGAATGTGCGACCAGAACAATCATGTTACTACTGACCTGCTTTCGCCCAACTATTTCCCCGACTGTGAACAGCACCAGCAGACAACAGGCAGCGATTATGCATTTGTCTGCATCGGCTCCGGCGCGAACAAAAGAACAAAATGCGTGGAACAGAGCAAGTGCGGTTTTGACCTTACAAATCCGGTGCCTTTCTTGGGCCTGCTTTTCAACAGCCTCAAGTGTTCAAAGAACCCCGCGACCAAGAATGACAGGGGTTGCTATATGGACAGGTCCGGCAGCGTGAAAAATTTCTGTTATCCTTGTCCTGATTCAGAAAACATAACATGTTCGGATTACAAGAGCAAATATGCATGCGAGCAAAACAAGTGTCTTGTGCCAGAAGACTGTATATGGTATTCTCCTGAATTTACCGGCATGGGCGAGGGCTTCTGCGTCGACAGCGATACTTTGAGCAAGACAAAATACAAGCAAAGAGAACAGATGACTGTCAATCTTTTGAATGAAACAATAAAGCAGAGCAAGTGCAGTCTTTGTTCCAAGCAGGGCAAGATCTTCAATAATGTTGGCTGCGAACAGGACGCATGCAGCAGGCTGGGCTTCTGCTATGCAGAACTTGACAATAAGAACATAAGCAGCTGCGTGCAGTGCAGTTTCACTCCGCCTGTCACCACTTGCAACGATTTCAAGACAGAAGAAAGTTGTATCAGTGCGACAGGTGAAAATCAAGAATTCGTTCTATTCTCTTCTTCTCTTCCGGAAAGTGCAAAATACAGCGATGATGCCTGCGGCATCGGAAGATGCATCTGGGACGATCAAAGAAACGGATGTTACAAAGATGGTAACGGTGACGGTCAAGCAGATTGTGTCACTATTGAATTTGGCGTGGAAGCTTTCAACCCGATTTGTGAGCTTGACATAATTCCTCCAACCACCACGCCAAACAGTGACACATTAATATTAGGAAATGCCTCGGACAGGAACACTGTGAATTTCACAGTGTCTGAGGCCATTTCTAATTTTTATTATTGCATATACAAGGAAGGAGGGACCAGGTGTTCTGTAATGAAGAAGATCAGCGGCACAAATTCCAACCGAGTCAAAGGAAATGTTGTTTCTGTACGGCCTGTGGAAGAGTTTAAGAATGCAATATACAAAGAAGGAAACTACAGGATAAGATATTATGCAGAAGATGCGAGCAAGAACAAGGAACTGCTGAAAGAAGTGGCTGTCTTTGTCGATACTAAAAAACCGGGCATCACTATACAGAACCAGTCAGTCTGTGTCAACTGCGATCTTCAGATCGACTGCAGTGCAGAAGAAAGCTATCTTTCCAAACTGGTGTTGAGCATACAGAGCGATGAACTGGTTGCATGCAAAGCATATTTCATAGAGCCGGGGGACAGTCTCGAGACAACAACACAGAAATCAGACCTGATGATAGACATTGCAACCAGCGGCATTCTTTCTTATCCGAGGGCCGCAGGAGCCTCTGGCCTGGAAGACGGCAATTACAGGCTTTATCTTCAGTGCGAAGATGTGGTGGGAAACGAATTCAAGAAACAGTATTTTTTTAAGATTGACCAGCTGAAAGGAATAAAAAATGTCAAGCCAGTCGGTCCCATTAAAAACACTGCCGTGCGGTTTGAAGCAGACACTGTCAAACCTTCTGACTGCACTATTTCTGTAGACGGAGGGAGCAGGATAAAGATGGACCAGTTGGCCGGCGGCAGAAAGCACGCCCTGGAGAAGAACTTTGTAGAGAATAGTTATCATTATTATAACATAAGATGCGATGAGAAATACAGCATAACACCTAACAGATGCGACAGCGAAAGGTACGAATTCTCGATAGATAATAGTGCGCCTGCAACTGTTGCCAGAATTAACGACAGACTCTTTGACGAAGACGGCTGGACGATTTTCTTGACTGATCCTGCCATTCTAAAACTTTACTCTACAGATGAAAGCGTCAAACAAAACAGGATACAGTTCGGGGCGGACCATATAGCGTACTGTTATAGGGAGGATCTTCTGCCGTGCGTGCCAGGACAGAGTGTTAACAGCTACAGGGTTTTTGCAGACGCGCAGTCAGGGACAGCAGAGATAAAGATTCCTGTGGATAAGAATCTTAAGATGTGCTATCATGCGATCGACAAGGGCGGAAGAAAAGAAACAACCAAGTGCGGCAAGATCTTGTTCACTGTGCCTCCTTCTGTGGACCTAATTTCGCCTGTGAACGATTATGTGACCAATAAACTGCACATAACAGTGAATGCGACGCATGACGCAGATAATGCGACAGATCCGTTGATAACAACTTTCAACGGCGAGGATTTCATCGCGGTCGCAGCGCAATTAATCGACAGCCAAATCTACGGGATCTTGACATTCCTGTTCCCGGGCCTTAACCGGGTAAGTGCAAGAGTCAGGGACGGTGCCGGCGTCTTCGGAGAAGATACTGTTAATGTGTATTACGACAAGGAAGGCCCTTCTATACAGATGACTTCTGACGAAGTGATCGAATACAACCAGCCGTTCTTGCTGAGCGCAGAGATCAAGGATCTAGAATGGACCTCCATAGACACTGCTGACAATATCGGGGAAGTGACAGATGCCGTGGTCGCAATACAAAGCCCTGTCATGAGCAGGACATACAATATGACAAAACAAGGCTCTATGTGGAGCGCTTACATTGTGCCTTCTGTCGATTCTGCAGGCTTTGCAGATTTCCTGCCCGGCAAATACAGCATTACCTTCAATGCAAAAGACGGTTTTGGCAATGAAAATTCAAAGCAGTACGAGATAGAGATAAAGGATACGATTCCTGCAAACATCACTATAGATCTTCTGACGCCGAACATTCCTCTGCCTCCTTTCAGGGAAGAGGATGTTTTCTATACGAAAGAAAGGATGCCTGTCATCCGGGTAAGGACGACAGAGCCTGCAGAATGCCAACTAAGGATAAGTTCTATAGCTCCCACAATAACCGAAGACTTTGTCACAAACGACAGCAGGACCCATCTTTTCAGCAGCCAGAACTTGCTGAGCTTCAGTCCTGGAAAAGAACAGAGGTTCAGCGCACAGATTGTATGCAGGGATCTTTTTGCGCAGACAACACAGGATACGAACATTGTGATAGATTATGATGATGTTGCTCCTAATCTGCAGATATTCAGCAGTGAAGGAAAAAATAAGATACACAAAAAAGGGACTGTCTACTTATTGTCAGAAAGGAATAATGTCGGAGATCTTTCAACGAGAATCTCTGTGACTGACGCCAGGAGAGGAGAGGAAATAAAGTGCGGTTTGAACTGTTCAAACAGGGGGAAAAGCTGCGGAACGCATCATCAGAATTCGGTGCTGCCTGTGCTGGGTGAAGACACTTTCAAGCGTGTGCAGGAAGAGATAATAGATTATGACCTGGAGGTAGATAAGACAGGCGAGTTTAATTATTTGCTGACATGCACGGATAAAGCCAAAAATGCCGCATCCGGAGAATTTACCATTCTTGTTGAAAAAGAAGAACCGACAGTCAACCTCACTCTTCCTACTATCGGACCTGAGCCTGGAATAAACCTGCAAAGCGCAGACACTGGCTCGCCTGTGATTGCAGACATTGGTGCCAGGACCATCTATAACAAGCTTGGCGTCATAGCCGACAGCCAGAGAGAAAACTACAAAAAATTCATCATAGTGGACGGCAAGTCAGGCAATACAATACCCGTACAATTGATTGCAGACGTGAGCGAGAGGACTGTCTGTAGGTACAGCACTTCTATGCAGGACTTCAACCAGATGCAGAACAGGTTCTCTTCTGATGATTATGTATTTTATCCTAGAACCCCTTATCTGAGCCTTGCTGATGGCAGCACGTATACTTACTATGTCGGCTGCAGGGACGAGGCAGGAAATCTCGCAGCACCTTATACTGTCGATATTGAAGTGGATCTGCAGGAGCCTGTAAGAATATTTGATGCAGAACCTGCCGGCCATATCAACAATCTGCCTGTTGTCAATGCTTATACCTACAGAAATGTGCAGTGCACTTATGATCACGGCACAAAGACCGGTCTGCCGATGAGAACGATAAAAACCAGCAAAGGCTACTTGCATACCTCTGCACAATTCAGCGGAAATGTCTTGTTCGTCCCTGAAGGAACAGAGACTTCTGTTACTATCGATTGCGGGCAGGGCAGCGGTCTATTGCCTGCGACAGAAACAGTCCGCTTCACAGTCGACAAAACTTCGCCGAATATTGTTTTAAGCAGTCCTGTGCAGGGTCAGGCAGTAGATGCTGTTGTTGTTGATCTGACAGGCAGCACAGAACCGTTAAGCGAGATTGATGTATATGTGAACAAGATATTCCATAGAACAATAAAGACAGAAAGAGAGGATTTCGAAGAAGAGATATTTCTTGAGAGAGACGGAAATAATATCATTGATTTGTTTGTTATTGACAAGGCAGGCAACAAGGCATTGAAGACTGTTTCAGTCGATGCAAACGGTCCGAATCTTGCAGTGAAACAGATTGTGCCTGTCAGCGGAAAAATAGGAGATCTTACAGGCATAGTCGCATCCATAGACGGCGATGATTTCAACGAAGAAATGAGCGAGTTCACAGTTCTGAGGAACGATATAGAGATCAGCGGAGAGCTGTCGTACTCTCCTGAAAGAAATTCGTGGAAATTTGTGCCTGACCAGGGCTATCTCTCAGACGGAGACTATCTGATAGCCGCCATTCCTGTAAATGATTTTGGAGAGAAAGGTTTTGGAAAGAGAGCAGAGTTTACAGTCCAGGAGGATGCGCCGAAGATAGAATGGATTTATCCAGAAAAAGAAAATGGTGTTTTGAGCAGCCGGCTCTTAAAACCCGCGGTTGAGTTCAGCACAATAAGTTCTACTGCGCCTGTCACGGACGCCGAGGTATACGTGCAGAACAGGATCAGGGACGGCACTGGTTTTGACCGGAAAAGATACAATTTTGCAAGAACAAAAGATGATGCGTTCACTTCCAAACTTGACATGGCAGAAGGGATCAATTATCTGCGCATCAAGGCAAGAAATTTGTACGGGGAAACTGATTATCTAAGGGGAGTTTTTGTTGACACAGCAGGTCCGAGGGCAAATATAGAACCTAAAGGCACAATAACAATGACCCGGCCGGAGATAACTGCGAAGTTTCAGGAAGATGTCAAACTGAAATATTACGACCTGATTGAAGTCGGAAGCATACTGCAGAATCTTACAAGAGGAATGAGCGTGACCAAGAAATCCATGAAAGAATACGTATTTGACATAGGCGCGCAGTTAAGGAGCGGAACTTATCTGTTCACAATAGGTGTAGAAGATGCGTTAGGCAATCCTGAAGAATCACAGCAGGAATTCGTAGTCAATGTCGGCGAACTGGATCTTGAACTGCTGAATCCGAAATATGAAGTTAGTCCAGAGCCTGTGTTTGATTTCAGATTGAAGTCCAACCAGGATGCGAACTGCAGATACAGCCAGATTTACGATTCCGGCGTTCACACTTCGATATATACTTTCAATGGCCTGTTCGACCAGACAGGCCAAGTTATACATGTTATAGAAAACCTTGATACTATAACTGCTGAATATCCTGGCTACAAGTCTTTCTATGTGTGGTGCGAAAGCGTTCTGTCCAAGACAATTTCGCAGCCTGTGGAATACAGATTGAGCATTGACGAGACAAAGCCTGAGATTATAGATCTGTATGCAGAGCCTGCGCCTGTGACAGAACAACCTCTGCAGACGACATTGTACGTTGAAACTGACGACGAAACAAGATGCAGATTTGAATGCAATACAGATGTCGTTAACTATAACAGCATGGAGAACGAGTTCTCAGAGGAATTCTCCACCACACACAGTGTGGAAATGAATCTTGTGGACAAGACCGATTATGAATGCAATATTGCCTGCATGAACCTGGCTGAGCTTGTATCTGAAACAGAAAAATTAGAATTTAAAGCAGATACAGGCCTGGGGGCGGGTCTCAGGATAGTCTCTCCTGAACATGACAGTGCGTATCCGCCGGGACCTGTAGAACTATTGATAAAAAGCCAGAATCTTGCACAATGCAGCTATACATTGGATGATCTGCCCCCTGTAGAATTCCCTGCGATCAGCCGGCAATTCAACACGACATTTGAAGACCTTTTGGAGGGCGAGCATAATCTTGAAGTGAGCTGTGTTTACAGCGTTGGAAGCGATACAATAAGCAGCACTTTCTATATTGATGATACTCCGCCGTCTGAAATCTGGGTAGAGGACGGAGACTATGCCTGCAGCGGCAGCCTGATAAATGTTACCTGGGAGGCGGAAGATCCAGAGAGCGGAATACTAGAATATGAGTATGCAGTGAGGAGCGAGCTTTCAGAGGATTATGATGTGCGGAACTTCACAAAGACGAAAGCAACAACAGTGGAAACTCCTTTGCAGAACCTTTCTTCCGGCAGGTATTATTTTGCAGTAAGAGCAAAAAACAGGGCAGGACTGTGGACAGAATTGATAGAAAGCGACGGCGTCCTGGTTGATGATACTCTGAATATCTGCGCAGAAGAAGCGCCGCCAATAGCACAGTTGCAAGTAGAAGAACTTGCAGGAAAAACTGTTGTATCTATCGTATGCAGTGATGAGAAAACCGGGTGCGCGCCCGATATGTACTATGGCACATCGCCTGACATGGGTGCCTGCGAACCCGCTCAGCTTTACAATGGAAGCTTAGAGTTGTATGAAACGCAGCAGTTTTGTTATCTTGTCAGCGATCTTGCTGGAAACGAAGTGACCGGAGAAGAGACTATAATTGTACTGCCTGCGGAACTGGTGGGCTGTCCAAACGATCTTGACTGCGACGAGATAATAAATGAAGAGGATCCTGACATTGACGGCGACGGCATCCTGAATTGTGAAGACGACGATGATGATAACGACGGCATCCTGGACTATGACCTCGCGACTAATTACAATACCGATTTTGATGATGATAACGACGGCGTGAATGATGATTTAGATTATCATACAAACAATGATCTTGACCTGGACGGCCTGCCTAACGGCGTGGACGATGATGACGATTGCGACGGAATTAGTGACTGCGATGATCCTGACGATGACAATGACGGGATATTGGATGTAGATGATCTGGATGACGATAACGACGGTGTTCCTGATGTTGATGATCAAGATTCAGGAGCTTCCCTGACACCAGATGACGACAACGATCTGGACGATGACGGGATCTCTAATGCAATAGACGAAGACATTGACGGAGACGGGATCCTGAACGAGGACGACGCTGACATGGACAATGACGGCGTTCCCGACTGCATTGATCAGGACAATGACAATGACGGAATCCTGGACAAGGAAGATCCGGATTACAGCGATGATTTTGACGAGGACGGTTTGCCCAACAGGTGGGAGGAACAATACGGTCTGGACAAGGTGAACAGTGCAGATGCAGGCATGGACAACGACAATGACGGTTTGAAGAATGTAGACGAATTCAAGTTTAAGACAAATCCTTTGAATAAAGACACCGACGAGGACGGGCACACTGATTACGACGAGCTGTTCAAATATGAAGAACAGTACGATCCTGCAGATCCTGAGAGCAAACCGCCGAGCAGGTTCCTGTTCTATCTCATACTTGTGATAATCCTTTTAATCGTAGGTTTCATTGGATATTATGGTTATCAGATCTTGTATGTCAAACGAAAAGAGAAATTGGCAGCAAAAAGGGCAGAGGAACAAAGAAGATTGAGAGAAGAAGCAAGAAGAAAGGCGGTGCCGCCTCCGAAGCCGGCAAAGAAGCCAGCCAAAGCAGCAGCGCCTGCGCCCCCTAAACCGAAGAAGCTTTCTCCGCTGGAAAAAAGAATCTTGAAGATGAAAAGGATCAGGGAGCAGAGACGAAAGGAAAGAGAAGAGATGAGAGATAGACTGTTCGGCAAGTTTGAGACTGCTGAAGAAAAGAAAAAAGAGAAAGAAAAGGAGAAGAAAGCTGAAAAGAAGCCTGAAGAAAAAGCAGAAAAGAAAGAAAAACCAAAGAAAGCTGAGCTGAAGAAGAAGCCCGCTAAACCTGCAAAACCTGCCCTGGCTCCAGAGTTCAAGAAACTGAGCCAGATGGTGAAAAAAGGCAGGAAAATAAAGACGATCGCCCAAAAATTAGAAGACTTGAAGATGCCCAAGAAAAAGGTTGACAGGCTGGGCGAGCTCATAGAAAAAAGAAGAGGCAAAAAAGCCAAGGACAAGTTTGATGAACTTGTTGCGCTCAAGAAAAAGAGATGAATTAAGATGATTTTCAAGAAAAAAAGAGGTCAGATAGAAGCAAGGATTGTGATATATGTATTGGCAGTGTTCATAGCAGGGACAATCTTGATCTATGGGTATACTGTCATCAAAGGGCTGGTAGGAACCCAGGAAGATATACTTTTGCTGACTTTCAAGGAGGACTTAAAGGCAAAAGTCGAAGAAAAGTCGTACGAATTCAGGTCTAGCGAGAAACTGACTTTCACACTGCCCAAGAAATATACGTCTGTATGCTATGGGGATGTGCGCAGGCTGGCCGACAACCAGTATCTTATAAACCTGATGCCGCCGGGCCTGACCCTGATAAAGGACAGTTTTTCAGACAGTGTGCCGTATAATTTCTTTTTGATGGAAAGAGGCCTTATAATGAGAGATGCGTTCCATGTCGGAGATCTTTTCATTCCTGACAATTTTGAATGTGTCAATGTTACTGATGGACAATTGAACCTGCAGTTCACTGCGCAGGGCAGGCAGGGCGTGCAGATAAACAGGTGGGACTAGATGAGACGCAGCTTGTATAAAAGAAAAAAGCAGAACAAGAAAGGCGCAATAGAAGTACAGATGAACTGGATATTCATCGCGATAATAGGCTGTATCATTCTGCTTTTCTTTGTCACTGTCGCTGTAAAACAGAGATCTGCGTCCCAGCAAAGACTGATCGGAGAAGTTGTAAAGGATCTGGACAGCTATATCTCGGGCGCGTTATCTTCCACACAGGCAGCCACTGTCATTCCTATCCCTGATTTCGAGGTGCAATTTGACTGCAATGAGTACAGGATAGAGAAGCAAAGAAATCTCCTGGAGAACAGGGTTGTCTTTGCGACAGACAGCGTCTCGCCGGAAGACAGACAGCTTGTTGTGTGGAGCCTGCCGTGGAACATCCCTTATCTTGTGACAAATTTTCTTTATGTCACTGGCCCCGGCGTAAAATATGTTTTTGCATATAAACAGAGCCAGGAGCCAAATTATAAGGAATTTTGTGAGGAATTAATAACAGACAAGATTGACAAGGAAATTGTATACATCCAGGAAGATGGGACAATAGATTTTGCAAATGAGAACAATTACAAGCTCAAGATTGTCGTGCTCGGCGGCCACCAGGTCACGCCTCCTGCTTTTGCATATAACGAGAAGACCACGATTCTTATTGTTTCGCCGTTCGACAGGACGCAAAAATATCCAATCGGCAATCTTGAATATTACCAGTACGGAAAAGAAACAAGAAATTTTGAAAAGGAAGGAGAAACATTGACTTTTATCGGGATCCCTTCCCTGGTCGGCGCGATCTTTTCTGACAGTTATGAGAATTACAACTGCTTGATGGAAAAAGCTGTAAGAAACCTTAATGTTGTCAATACTATCCTGATAGAAAAGGTTAATCTGCTGTCGAGCAAGACAACAGAAAAAGTCGCAGGATGCAGCATATTTTATGGTGATGTGGAATTAGAGCATCTGAGCAGGATGAACAATGCAACCCGATATCCAGAAAGATGGACGGAAAATGCGGGAAAGATAATCAATACCGCGAACCTGCTCGACATACGGAATGAGATAATAGAACAGCAGTCATGTCCGTTGCTGTATTAAGCAGAAAGGAAATTTAAAAAATCCAAGATGAAACTAAGAAGAATACAGGTCAAAAAAAGAGGACAGATACAAACCCTTGAATCTGTTGCAGTGTTATTTGTTTTTTTCATCCTGCTGGCATTGAGCATGATATTTTATCTTTCATATGCAAAAAGCCAGGAGAGCGGCAGGATGGCAGAAATCAACAGGGAGCAGGCAATGATGGTGGCGCAGCAGATAATCAACCTTCCTGAATTGAAAAGCTCCAGGAGGGCTGTGAGAGGCGTCAATACAATAGACATTGTCAAGCTGGAGGCGTTAAAGAATGTCCTGGATACCAACTTTGATCTGCGGAGAGGCATCTATCAGGAGCGTTTCGGTTCGAGCATCATCGATGTTTATGAGATATACCCCGGGCAGAACGAATGGGCACTATATAGTAATCCTGACCTGGACGCCAAGTTCAGGAACGAATTTTATGTACCTATTTCATTGTACAATTCATTAGACATACCAGGCGGCAATTATTCAGCAGGTCTGCTGCACATATTGTATTATGGTGGATAAATGCTAAAGAAAATAAAAACAAGAAGAGGACAGATGGAGATCATGGGTCTGCTGGTGATAGTGATGATATTCATAGTTGCCCTGATGTTTGTATTGTTTTTTGTTGCAAGAGGGGATCGCACTGACGCGTTCAGGGCTTTTGACGATGAACTGCACGCATACAATACGATCAGCACGATTGTGCAGGCGCACACACCCTGCAGGAGCCTGACCGTAACAGACGTGCTGAAATTTGCCTCGTTCGGAAACAACTGGCCCGGGGCGCGGCCTTGCCCAGAGGAAGGAATCCCGATGGCGCCGGAAACTTATGCTACAGAACAGATAGAAACAATGCTGAACAGGTCCCTGGGCTTTATTGAACAGGATTATCATTTTTATGTCTACAGGGACCAGGATGTAAGAGCAGACGGAACAATCTCAAACTATGTGATAGACATCGTCTCAAGAAAGGATGTAGCGAGTGCAGAATTATGTGCTGACTATGTTGTGAGCGGGACACAGCCCATAAGCTACCAAGGAGGCACGTTTTTTGTGACCCTGGACATCTGCGACAAGAGATGAAAAACATGAAAACGCAAAACATACTGATAAAAACCAGGAAAGCGGCCCTGTCATTGAGGGCTCTGCTAATAATATTGATTACTGTGTTCGGCCTGATCATATTGACCTTGCTGGTCACCACTGTTTTGCGAGCATTTAAGTGAAAATTTTTGTTGAAAAAATGACAACGGCAAAATTAAAAATAAAAAAGAACAGGAAAGCGTTCCTGATAGGCCTGAAAGCCTTCGTCCTCATAGTATTGGTTCTTTTTGGCCTGTTCATTGCCTATACCTTTTTCATACCCAAGAGCAAGAGCACAGTAGAGCAGGTCGACCGTTATCTGTGCAGGACTAGCGTGAAGGCGAAAGCAGAGACAAAGATATTAAAGACGCCGAGCCCGGTGAATCTGGAATGCTATACAAGATTCGCGACCATAGAGCCGTCGAAAAAATACGAATATGAGAAGAAAGACAACAGGATCAGAAAAGGCGTGTCGAGCAAGGAAGAATTAAGAGAAGCTTATGCTGATGAACTGGGCGGCTGTTTCTGGCAGATGGGGGGGGAAAACGGCGAATCCCTGTACAATCCTTTCTCTCCGTTCGAATCAACAGGACAGGCAAGATGCGTGATATGCTCTACCATAGACATAGACGAAGAGATAATCAAGAAATACGGCGGCACAATAGACAAGTTCAATTCCCATTTAAGGTCGCACAATTACAAGGACGTCGGCATTGACGTGCCTTACAGCCGGCTGCTCGGCCTGCA
Source organism: Candidatus Woesearchaeota archaeon (assembly GCA_014728875.1). Taxonomy (GTDB): domain Archaea; phylum Nanobdellota; class Nanobdellia; order Woesearchaeales; family WJKV01; genus WJKV01. The sequence continues at coordinate 18,016 of WJKV01000011.1, forward strand.
GAACAAGGAATTCCCTGATTTCAGGATAGAAAGAAACAACAAGCCTATGTCGTACAGTGTTGTGTGGATAATAAGTTCAACACCTGCGAAAACAAGAACAACTGTATATACTGTAGGTCTCGGCATACTTGGCGCAGGAGGCGGTTATGCTGCAGGCTGTCTTGCAGGATCTGTTATGATGCCGATTCCTCCTTTCAGTCTGCTCGGCTGCGTGGTCGGTGCCGGCGCAGGAGGTGCTGCCGGCGCAGGCGTGGGCTATGGTGCAGGTGTTATACATACTCTGGCAGAGGACCAGACGTACAGCACCAATACCTTGATCATACCTGCAGATGAAGCAGAGAAACATTGCGCGCAGTTGTATTGAACGATTATTGACAATACTAAGTTTTAAAACAATGAGAAAATGAAAAAAAACAAGAAAGCCGTTGTCGGGCAGGCCTTGTCTGTCATTGTGGTATTGATACTGGTAGTTTTCATATTGTTGATCTTTCTTCCGTTCGGCGAGAAAACAGCAGAAGCAGGCGAGAAGATCATTGCTGACACAAAGTGCAAGACCAGTGTCGAGCTTGCGGCAAGGAGCGAAAAGGTGTGGGTCGCAGACATAATCGACTGTCCAACGACCTATCTTGAGATAAAAAAGAACGATGACGCAAAATACATCATCAGTGAAGCGCTCGCCAGCTGCTGGCATCGCTTCGGCAAGGGAGAGCTTAAACTGTTCAAGCATCATCCTGACACTTTCGGTTCGCAGGACAAAGCAGTGTACTGCAATGTCTGCCATGTTTTTGAGTTCGGCAAGGATGTTGCGCCTATTACAGATCTCGGAGGGTATCTTGCTAGAAACAATGTGTCTAGGAAATTTTCATTGCGCTCAGAGCCTGTATCTTATTTTGAATATCTTCAAGGAAAATACATAGATGAAAGCACAAAAGGAATATATGCCAACAACATCTTTGCAGGAACGACAATTGAGACTAACAGGCCCTACGCAGCGGTTTTTGTATATACCAAAGATCCTTCATTTTTTGCCAGCAACTATCTTTTTTTCAGGGCGCAGAGGGCTGAAACCTTCATCGGACAGATATGGTACGGCGGCCTCGGCCTCATGTTCGGCAAAAGCATCGGTGCAGAATGGTGGAGCCATACTGTCCTGTTGCCGTATGAAAAAGGAAAACTGCAGAATGTGTGCGAGATCCTGGAAGAATGAAAGAATGAAAAAGTATTAAAATCGAAAAGAATTTTATCTGAAACTATAGAAATGTTTATATAACGAAATTGTTTATTTTGACAGGCAGAGCAAACATGAACCTGAATAACCTAATTAAAAGAGATAAAAAAGGCGAACTGAGCGTAAGAACAATAATCATAATAATTATTGTGATAGCCACTCTTGTAGCTCTATTGTTAATCCTTGCGTCAAAAGGAAAACTCATGACAGAAATCTGGGGGAAAGGTCCGTTCTGAAAAATGAAAACAGTCAGCGTGATTATAGCCATCATAATCGGAATCATCATCCTATTGGTTGTTTTGTATGTTTTTCTGCCGAAATTGATGCAGGCTGACGAGAGCAGTGAAGAATTCCTGAAACAAACATTGGAAAAACAAACAATGCGCGCAGAAAATTATGATTTTCCAGAATTCGAGCATCCAAAAGATTTAAATAGTAGAGATGCCAAAATACCAATATTGAGCGATTATAAAGAGGTGTTGCTATGATGAACAAAAAAGGACAAGGCTTATCATTGAGTGTTATTATTATTGCCATTCTTGCAATCTTGGTATTGGTTGTTCTTGCAGTGATATTCACAGGTAAAACAGGACAGATCACAACCAAGATAGAGAAAGGCTGCATAGAGAACGGAGGACAGTGCGTCGACAGGGACGAATACATCTCATGTGACGAGCCTGCTTTGAACATGGTTGATGTCGAAAGAATGGGCTATAAATGCGCCAATCCTGACCAGTACATGTGCTGCGCGTCTGAAGCGATTGCTGCATCCCTGAGAACAAGAGAGCAGTAATTTCTATTTTCTTCTTTTTTCTTATCACAACCTTTATATATCTTATTTATTTAGTTTGAACATAAAATGGGGAAAAAGAGAGTTGATAAGAAAGGGCAGGGACTGCCTTTGAGTGTAATAATAATTCTGATAATCGCTGCTATTACTCTTGTTGTTGTGATTGCAATTTTTACCAGGCAGGCGCACAAAGGAGAGCAGCGATTGGATGCAATAACAAACCCGATAGAATACAAGGCAGCATGCTTGAACCAGAATCAGATGGAATATGAAGAATGCGTGGGATTCTGCAAAAAGTCTGCAGAAGAAAATCAAAGAGAAGAGATTTGCGTGCTGGTCAAAGAAAAGCCAAAATAGCATGAACTATGAAAAAAAACAAAAAAGCTCAATTAGACTGGTTCGTAAAGGAATTAGGAGTATTGGTATTGGTGATCATCATTGCATTTGTCATATTCGCTTTGGGAACCAAGATATATAAATCGTTCTCTCCTACGCAGAGCGCAGAGATCAGCCTGCAGCTTCTCGCAGACGGCAGTGAGATTCTTGTGAATGGAACATACACAAAAGGCTATAATATTTCAAAGTGTTTCACCAATTTTGCATTGGAGAATGATGAAGCTCTTGTTGGCTTCAATGTCGGAAGGGACACCAGCAGAAAATACAACAGGCCCGAGCCCAGCGTGTGTCCCATGCAGTTCAGCTGTCTTGTCATCTGCGACCAAGGGGGCTGGACAAGAAGAAATATACTGGGGCCCGGCAGCGACATGTGCAAAGAGGATTCGCGGCTGGAGCATAAACTAGTGAGGAATGTAAGAAATTTCTATTATCTTAGGAAAGGCAGCTGGGAAGACCTGAATTATTTCGGAGACGAAGGAAGGGTAGAAACCTGGGTCCTGGAAAGAATAGGGAGCCCTGGCAACTGGAACATAAGAATAAAAGAAGGAGATATTGCAGGACTGAAAGCGTGCGAAAATCTCAAGATCTTGCCCAGGATAACAATCGCGCAGACCACAACGACAGCAGCAGGCACTGCAGCCAAAACAGCAGGCGCCGGAAATTAACATATTAAAATATTTTAGTTTAAAACAATCAATAGTGATGTGACATGAGGATATTTTCTGAAAAAAGAGGCATAATAAGCGAGCAGTTGTTTATGATATTCAGTCTTATTGTAGTTGTGATATTCACCATTGTTGCAGTAAGATATACCAATGGCCTGGCAACAGACCTGCTCTTCAAGCAGGATTATTATGCTCACGACATATCTTTTTTGATTGCGACCAGCATAGGCGCGCCAGGGATAGTCATTTATGATTATTCTATAAGTGAGGATGCAAAATTCACTATAGATTCAGCTTTTGTCAATATCGCTCTGAAAGATGAAGAAACACAGCAGAGAGCATTACAGTATTTGTCGCCTTCTAAATATTATCACATAAACAAGGCTGATTTTGAGTTCAAGACTGCAGAAGACCTTACAAAACTGCAATTAATGAATTATGACGAAGAGTTCGTTGCCACGCAGCCTGTTTATTACACCGATGAAGAGCTGGACTGCATGCAGTACTTGAATTATGATTCTAAATCAGACATCAACAGCAAAAAAATTGTGATTGATCCTGGAAGGGGCGGGAGTGATGGCGGTATCAAAGAAGAAGACAACAAAGACCAGAACCTGCAGAAAGGAAAGAACTTGTTCGCCGCCCTGGGCGGACAGCTGGCAGCAGGCCCTTCTGTCGTGATGACGCGGGACAGGGATGTTTCTGTTTCCCAGGAAGAACGGAACAATATTGTCGGAGACATGTTCATCAGCATACACGGCCTTCATAAGAAAAAGAACGAAGAGATTGTAATCGGAAAACCCACAAGAGAGAACAAGAAGCTTGCTTGCTTGCTGTCGAAAGAACTAGGAATAGAGCAGGTCAGACAGGCATCCGACAACTACATCGAAAACAATCCGTCTTCAATCACAGTCGCACTGTATCTCGGCCCCGGGAAGCATGCGAACGCAATTGCAAATAGTGTGAGGTCTTATTATGTTTAGGATGAACAAGAAAGGATTCACATTCAACCAGCTTTTTAAACTGCTTGAACTGGCTTTTCTTCTAATCATTATCCTGTCATTCGTTTTTTTGACAAGACACACTGTGCAGAAAAGCACAGACACCAGCAGTGCAGAAGCGTATTCTTATCTTCACAGCATGCTGTATTCAAAGAACGGCATTTTATACCATGATTCAGACATAGACAGGCAGTATCCCGGAATAATAGATGTTAGTAGATTCAATGACATCTATCTGGACAGCAGTATGCTGCTGAACCTCTCAGAGAATGTCGAGCTGCCTGCTGCAAAGCTCGCCCTGCTTGACCAGAGCGGCATGGTTAGGGAGGCATACTGGCATAAGAAATGGTACGATAGACTTTATCCAAAAGCAGGCGGCAGAGGTGTCGGAAGCCCGAGACAGCTCTATCAGGACCTTTATGTCCTGAAAAGAACAGCAGGAGGAAGGCTTGAACCTGCGTATCTTTCAATAGAGCTGATAGTGCCGAGAAGATAAAAATACATCTTTGAAAAAGGAAAAATAAAAGGAAAATGAGAAAAAAGTTATTCAGAAACAAGAAAGGAGCAATATCGAACGTTTTTGAACTGATCGCATCTGTGATATACTATTTAGTGCTGTTCACTATATTCATGGTTCTTTTTTCTTATATGGCCGCCATATTGGAATACAAGCTTGACAGCAATTATCTTTATTTTTCGAATGACATTTCTGCGTCAAGCTATTTGAAAACCCCTTTAAGCTTTGACCCTGACATGACAGTATATGATGTAATCCAGAAATCTGCAGCAGACCAGGATTATGCAAAGATAGGGGCGGAGACCAACAGACTCTTTTCTCCTTTCAAGAACAAGTTCTGGCATGTGATGTTGTGGGAGCTGCAGCCTGACAACTCCGGCAAGAGCGAGAAAAGCAAAATACTGGACTATTACAAGGAAAAGGCTTCTTATGAAGTTTTGATAGCAGAAGACAATAAACCGCAGCAGGTGGCTGATTTGAACAGCAGACAATTACTGAACATTGCCAAGCAGGGCGAAAGGCCTAGCTGGGAAAATTTCCAGAAGATGTTCGTGTTCAGACAGATTCCTTTAGAGATGAATGGAGTGCAAAAGGAAGCCTTGTTCGTATTCGCACTGGGTGATTCATGATGAGATTAGTCAGAAACAAAAAAGCAGTATTGAGCTTCTTTCTGGTAGTTGTTGCCACATTCGTATTCGCTTATGCATATTTCAAGCTGGGCGGAACAGTCGGCCCTGTGACAAAACTGGTAGGAAACAATGAATTCGTTCTTGTCCAGCAGTATGAGAAAGGGGAAGCTGCCAGGCTCTACCTTGACCTGGCTGCGCATAACAGCAAGAACAAGGCGTTGTATCTTTTCGAGCAGAACGGCCATTTTCCAGACTGCGGCAAGAACGGCTTGTACTTTTTTTGGAAAAATGAAGACAATACATGCTATCCCACAGACCATTCGATTTCAAACGGCCTGAGCACTGTGTTTATCCGGCTGCTGAATCCTTATGTCAAGAATTATAAAAAGATCTTGTTGCCAGAATTTTCTTCTGCGGACTTGGCATTCAACTTGGCAGAAAAGAAACTGATTGCGTATCCTTTCAACAGCATCAATATAAGCTCAAACCCTCGTTATCTGATAAATCCTGGATTTTCAGTGAATCTCAATCATGATTTTGATTACAAGAAAATAAAAGAATTTATAGAAGGCGTGAACAATGAATGCAGAAATCTGCAGGATTTGAATGTTGTTGGAAAAACTGAATTAAGCAGTTGCGTGGCTGGTTATGTAGATAAATTCAACAAACAAAACAGCCAGATAAGGATCGAGCAGGACTGCGGGCCTGATGCGCAGATGGACAGGTTCATCGAAGATTATAAATTGTGCGCAGAAAGCCTGGACAGGGGCTGCTACTGCGAGATTGACCTGTCCTTCGACAAAAGCGGGTTGAATCGCGAGGACCAAGCATTGGTATCAGAACTGAACAGAAAAATCCAGCAGGAAAACAAGCAGCTGATAGGAAAAAATGCAAACAGCCCTTTAAAAGAATGCAGACTGAATGACAGAACATTCAAATTTTGCGCAAGCAGGAACAAGTCTGTCCTTGTCGGCGGCAGAATGCAGGAAATAAAGACCAGGTTTGCGGCATTTATAGATGACAAATCTGCACCAGAGCCGGCCCTGGTCCGGTCTGATGAGAAATTAAAGAAATTCAAGATTGTGCCGTCTGTCTCGCCTGATGTTTCTTATTACGGCGTATATATAGGAAAGAAAGACCTGCCTATAGATTATAGCCATTATGTGGGGCTGGACAGAGCAGAAAATATAGGGGAGACAATTTATTTTGACAGGAATCCTGACCAATACAATATTGATGTTGTTGCTGTGGATTACAATGGCAATTGCATGCTTCAAGGACAGCCTTCTAAATGCTGAACCAAGCAGAATTGAGCCTGATTTTGGTTTTAAAAAGGGACAGTTAAGTATTTATATTAGTTTATATTTGGTAGTTATTCTTGGGGGGTAATAATGTATAAGATTCCAACAGAAGAGATTATTAAAAGGCTGGTAGCGAACACTGATTTGAGCGAAGAGCAGGTAAAGGAAAAGATAAAGGCCAAGATGGATGAACTGAGCGGTCTGATCTCTGCAGAAGGTGCCGCGCACATCATTGCCAATGAGCTGGGCGTCAAATTATTTCAGCTGGGCACAGGAATGCTGAAGATAAAGGACATTGTGCCGGGAATGAAGAATGTCGAGACTGCAGGAAAAGTAACCAATATTTTTGAAGTTCGAGAGTTTGACACAGGAAGCAGGCAGGGAAAAGTAGGCAATTTCATAATCACTGACGATACAGGCAGCATAAGAATCACTCTATGGAACGATATGGCAGACAAGATGTCGGGTCTTGAGAAAGATCAGGTTGTCAAGATAAAAGGCGCGTATGTCAGGCAGAACAATGTCGGGTTCAAGGAACTGCATCTGAACGATAAAAGCGCTCTTGTCCTGAATCCGCCCGGCATAGACATACCTGACAGGGTCAGTGAGAGAAAACAGATAATAGATCTGACAGAAGATGACCAGATTGTTGAGCTGATGGGGCATATTGTGGATGTTTTCAGGCCTGCGTTTTTCGAAGTCTGCCCTAAATGCAATACTAGGGTTAAACAGGATGACATAACAGGCAATTACAACTGCAAACAGCATCAGCAGGTCGAGCCTGTGTTTGCGCACGTCCTTAACATACTTCTTGACGACGGGACCGGGACTGTCAGGGTAACCTGCTGGAGAGAACAGGCAGAAAGACTGCTGCCGAAGATCGCAGAAATAAGGAATGATGAATCCATCTTCGAGCCGGAAAAGGCAGCTCTCTTGGGGGAGATGATAAAAGTAAACGGAAGAATTAAAAAGAATCCTATGTCGAACCAGCTGGAACTGAACGCAGCCAACATAGATACTAAACCAAAGCCTGAAAAAGAAATCGAAAAACTAGAGAAACAGGTTTCAGAACTGGAAGAGCTTTCTATAGAAGAGGAAGAAATAAAATAAAAAATTTATTTCTGTTATTTCTTGATGCAGACCATCTGGTGCCAGAAATTGTGAACTGTAGGGCTCACTGTGCTATTATAGACAGGCTCTGTTACTTCTCCTATGCTTGTCTGGCCGGAAGGACAGCTCAACTGGCAGGTTCGTCCTTCTGAGAAATCTGCACATCTCTGTATGCTTCCTTCCTGGATGCCGTTCATGCAGATCCTGTGATAGAATGTTCTGTACTGGCCTGGATATTCCTGGTAACTTGTTGTGAAGTTGCCTGCAAGCCCGACAAGATTTGGATCGCATGCTGAAGGAGTGCAGGTCAAGTTCCAAGGGCCTTGTCCTGCAGGATTCAATATGTCGCAACTTCTGATGTCTGTCGTGATTCCTGGCTCGCTGCAGATCCTGTATTTCCTTCCATGGCTGTTGCTTATTGCGTGGAACCCGTACATTACCTCGCTTCCTGTCGTGTCTGCCGGACAGATCGGGTCAGGAATATCGTCGGGATTCTTCTGGTGCGCAGTAACTGTGCTGTCTTTCATAATGATTTGCGTAGGGTTCTGTGTGCAGACACCTCCCACACAATTATTGCCCAAACAATCAGAATCTTTGTTGCAGGCATCTCCTGTTGTACATCTGTCACAGTAAGGCCCGCCGCAGTCGATGTCTGTCTCGTCGCCGTTCAATAGATTGTCCTCGCAAGTTGTAACTACGCACAGTTTGCTGTGTCTGAATTCAAACACCCTATTTTTATGATCATACTGCTTTAATTCGCGCAGGTGCGGTATCACAGGATCTGTGATCTCAACTCCGACTTCAACAGTTCCTGCCGGGCAGTCTAAAGCACATGTTCTTGCTTCTGACTGATCGCCGCAATCGATAACAACGCCCCTATATCCGCCACCGATGCAGACCCGGTTGAACCGGTTCATATATCTGTAGGTATTCGAGCCTGGTTGTGCATAGTAGCCAGTTCTCACATATCTATCCATAGAGTTCTGTCCTGCAGGACATGCTGGCGGATCGCAGGGATAAACCCAAGGACCTTCACTCGAATCGCTTTCTGTCTGGCAGGTCCTGATAGA
>WJKV01000012.1 GCA_014728875.1 Candidatus Woesearchaeota archaeon
ATTTGCAGCATATGTAACAACAGTAGTTGCAACAATCCCGTTGTGGTGGGCAGGAGCAGGCATCCTGAAAGGCTTCGCATTCACGACAATCGCAGGCGTCACATTCGGTGTCTTCATCACAAGACCAGCATTCGCAGCGATAGTTGAGAATCTTCTTACAGATTAAATTTATATACTCAATCTTATTTTCTGCCTTTATGCACGAACAGGCTTATGTCAACAAGATTATTGAGGTTGCAAAAGAGCAGGGGGATGTTGTCGAGGTAAAGATAGAAGTAGGAGATCTTGCGCCGGTGCCTGCGGAACATCTTGTTGAAGCGATAAAGACAGTAGAGGCAGACTGGAAAGTCGACATCATTGAGAAAAGAGCGACCATAACGTGCGACTGCGGCTACGAAGGAAATCCATTGATAACAGAAAGGACGCACGATACAGTAATCTATGAATGCCCGAGATGCAACAACAAGATGCCTGAGATCATCGAAGGGAACGACATCATACTTAAAGAGGTCGAAGTCAAGGAAGAATATACAGAAGAGGCAGATGGGGTGGAAGAAGATGTGTCTGGCGATGCCGGGAAAAATAATCAAGATTGAGGGGGAGATTGCAACTATCCAGTATCCTGGAGAGACGAGAACCGCGATGATCATTGATGATGAGTATGAAGTTGGGGACTATGTTTTTGTCTCTGAAAAGATTATTGTGCAAAAAATTCCAGAAGAGGAAGCAGTTGCAAGCCTGGAAGCGTGGGAAAATGTTGCCTGAAGTTTATTTCTTAAGATATGCATTTCCGTGTGCGCGGAATCTGGTAGATTTGAGAAAGACAATGACCGAAGAAGAGTACGAAGTAATGAGAAAAGCAGTCGAGACTGATACTCCTATGGATAGAAAATATCTTGAAAATACTTTCAAAAAAGCAATGCAGGGTTTCAGGAAGATTAGTGAAGATATTTGGAGAGTAGAAGTCATAAGAGAATATTTCTGGCACAGGCATGAAGAAAATTTAAGTAAGGATCTTCCGCCGATGGTAAAGAGATTATGCTTGGTGAGGGAAGGGACATTAGTTAAACAATTCGGCAAGGCGTTCAAGGTTGTGTTTGAAGATGGAGAGACGCGCATTATCACGCCTTTGTATAAAGATGCAAAAGTAGGCGATAAAGTAATGGTTCACTACGGTCATGCGGCAGAAAAAGTCTAGTTCTTGTGGGGTAATATTATTTTTATCTTAGAAGCCAAATAGCTGTAGCCCATCACAGATACGATTCCCCCCAAGATAAAGATGATTCCCACGATGTCTACAAAGCTGTACGAACTTGAGTAGATAAATGATAAAGTTGTTGTTATCGCACTGCCGAGAACTAAGATACAAGCTGCGCTTGATGCCTGCACTCGTTTCAGGCCAGCGTACCAGGTTGTGACATACAGCAGCAAAAAGACTGCTGTCAACAAAACCCAGCTCAATTGTTTAACAGACAATAATGCAATATTTGAGGCGTTGCCTGTCGCTGCAAGAAAGATAAAGATAAAGACAATGCCAAAGAACATCCTTCCGAAAGCAACGATCTTCGAAGGCAGTTCTTTCAATGCGTGTTTTGATATGGTGGTTTCAACTGCCCATAAAAGAACAGCGCATAATATCAATACTTCTGCAATACCAAAACTGAAGCTTGTGATTTTTAACAATAAGAAATTGCCGCCGAACAGCAATAATGCGCCGATGATAAACCCCTTGCTAAGTTTCTCTTTCAAAAAATAAACCGCAAGAATAGTAACAAAAATGAACATGCTTTTATGCAGTAAAGCAGAAGTTGTGCTTGGAGACATGGCCAGACCTTTAAAAAATAACAAGAAAGGTACCGAACCCCCAAAAAGACCTATCGCACCAAGCTTCAGCCACTGATTTTTTGTCAATGTCTTGAAGGTCTTGAACTCCTTGAATAGAAAAATCAAAGACATTAAGAGTAGAACAACAAGCACATTCTTTGAGAATGTAAATATGTGCGGGTCAATGCCTTTCACACCAAATTTGTTGATAAAAATAGAAAAACCGCTCACCAATGCGGTCAAAAGCACAAACGCATAACCTCTTTTCATCCAGTTCATTAATGACAAACCATATAAATACTTTTCTATTTCTAAATGGTATGAAAATCCACTGTTTCGGCAATCAGGACCTGGAAAAGGACAGACTCGCACTAGATCTCGCAGATGAACTGGATGTGGAAGGTTTTGAATTCATCAAGTGCGCTAGCCCTGACTTTCTGGAGGTTCATGACAATCAATTGGTCATCTTGGATGTTGTTAAGAATGCAATTGATGTTGTTGTCATAGATGATGTTGACAAGATAAAGGAATATACAATAGTCAGTACGCATGACTTGGATCTTGGGCATCATCTCAAATTATTGAAAGAGATCGGAGAATTAAAGGAACTTACAATCATCGGTCTTCCTTCCGGTATGGATAAAGAAATTGCTAAACAAAAGGTAGAAAAAATATTGAAAGAACTATTCCCAGTTCATCTCTAGGAAATGCGTGCTGCAGCTGATGCACGGGTCATAGGCCCGTATCAGTTTCTCCACATCAAGCTTGATCTCTTCCTTGTCCTTGTCTAATATTGTGGGTAAAAACGCTCTGACACTCTCCTGCATGCATCTCAGGTTTTGGGAAGTTGGTGTAGTGATGTTCGCTTTCTTGCAGTAGCCTTGCTTGTCCAAAGTGTAATTGTGGAACAGGATGCCTCTTGGCGCCTCGCTCGCACCGATTCCTTTCTTTGCAGAGACAGTATAGGTCTTGGGTTTCTGTTTTTTGATTTTCCCGAGTTTGTCTATAATTTCTATGCACCTGTCAATGCACCACAGGCTCTCGATAGCCTGCGCATTGAGATTGTGGAAAGGATTATAGCTCGGAAGTTTGAATTTGATGTATTTCCTGATGTTTTTCGGAAGTTTCTCATAGTTCAGGCAGATCCTCGGCAGCGCACCAACCATGTAGGTCTTTCCTCTCATTACTGCGAACTCTGCTGTGCTTTTCTCCTGGAAAAACTCATTCATGTGCTTTTCATAGTCTTGTGTGGGTATCGTGCAAAGGCTTGTGCATTCTTTGTCATCTTCTTTATGAACCAGGCCGTGGATCTTCCCGTCGTACAGATCATATCTTTTTTTATCTGTGAGTGCGTAATAATCGACACAGAACTCGAAATCCGGATGCTTCAGGCTGTTGAACAATTCCACTGTCTGAACAAAATCCTTTCTCGCTTTCTTCAGTTCTGATTTCAAGCTGCACATCTCGTCTTCTGTGGGAAACTTCGATATCCCGCCGATGACGACGGTCAAAGGATGCACGTCCCTTCCGCCGACAATGTTGACAATCAAATTTCCAAGTTTCTTCATCCTTAAAGCCCTGCTAATCTTATCCTTGTGTTTTGAAGCCATCTTTATCGCGCTGTCAAAACCGTAATAATCAGGCAGAGCCAAAAAATACAGATGCAACACATGAGACTGTATTATGCCTCCCAGATGTATCAATTCTCTCAATAATTCGGTCTGTCTGCTGACTTTCAAGTTCAGTGCGTTTTCAACTGCCTTTGTCGAGGTCAGCAGATGAACAACAGAACAGACACCGCAAATCCTTGCTCCGATAGGAGGAAGCTCGTTGAATTTCTCGCACTGCATTATGCCTTCAAAGAACCTGTTGCCTTCAAATATATTAAGATCGCATTTCTTTATGACTCCATTTTCTATCTTGACATCAAGTCTCGCATGACCTTCTATTTTTGTTATGTGGTTGAGTTTTATTACCTTTCCCATGCTTAACGCCTTTTTATTTTTTCTTCTTTTTCCTCTTTTTGATCTGCTCGTATTTTGGGACATATTTGCATACTTTTTCTTTCACTTCTATATTCTTGAAATGCTCGAGCTTGTTGTATATCTCCTGTTCTGACAATCCCCATTTCTTGAACAATGCCACTTCTGCAGGTATGTCTGCCTTTGCTCTCGGCCCTCTGCAAAGATAGCATGGAATGTTTTCCTGCGGACAAGGTGCATAGCATCCTCCTCTTGTAACAGCCCCCAAACAAGGCAGTTTCTTTTTCAGCAGACATTTTTCTCCTCTCAAAGGGCATTGATCACAAACAGGCCCTTCAAATTCTTTCTGTATTTTTCCCTTGATGAAACTGTCAAAGAATTCTATGAACTCTTTCTTGATGATCGGACAGCCGTACATGTAATAGTCGACCTTGATGTATTCCCCTATTCCTGCAGCCTTCACACTGTCTTCCAGCATCTCCTGGTTGTATACATATTTTCCAAGCTGGTCCCTCTCAAGAAAATTCTGCATGCTCGGAATCCCGCCGTGGCAGGCGCACGCCCCGATCGCGACAAGAAACTTGCTCTTTCTTCTTATTGCCTTCAGTTTCCTGATCTCTCTCTTGCTTGTTATCGCTCCTTCAACAAATGCAAGGTCAAAAGTCTCATTCCTGTTCTTTTCGTTTATCAGGTCGAAGTACACAAAATTCGCTTTATTGAAAAGCTCCATAAGATCGTCAAGAAACAGGATAGTGAACTGGCAGCCCTCACAGCACGTGAAGGAAAATACGCCCACCTTCAGCTTCCCCTTTTTTGCCATGCAGACAAAGATGCAGGTTCTCTTTAAATACTTTTTGGAAAACAAGATTTATATATGATAATCTTTTATAGAAAAATATGAACATTCATCAGTGGCTCAAAAAAGAAAGAAGGCTCTGGCACAAGCATTTTGTTCCGTCCTTGATCGCAGGAGTCGCAGTCGCGATACTGACTTTGCTGTTTGAGTTCAATGCATTCAATGTTGTGCTGTTTGCCAGTGTCGGCGCATCAGCTGTCATACTTGCGAATCTGCGCAGCCATCATCTCACAAAATTAAGGACCGCAATCATTGCTTATGTCATCGCAATCATCGTATCAACCGGCGTTTTCCTGCTGAATCTTCTGCACAATTTTGATCCTGCATTCAATCTGTTCTTTGTGATATTCGGCATCGCCATACTGCTTTATTTGCTCGACAGTTTCCATCCGCCGGCGATTACAGCAGGAGCTTCTTTCATCCTGCTCGAAAGGCCTGTGATAGAGCTGGGCTATCTGCTGATCGCGATAATCGTGCTTCTTGTGCTGGTAAGGTTTGCTGCTTACATCTTTTCCCAGCACCTGCCTTTAAGGGAATTCTATGAAGAATTTGTCCGCGAGTTCTGAACAGATAAATTTATATAGCAAATTTCAAATCAATATTTGTATGGAAGAAATGACAGTCAAGATAATCAAGTGGGCAGTGATTGTCTTTGCAGCTGGTTTTGTGGGCTACTTCGGCAGATACCTGAGCATGCA
>WJKV01000013.1 GCA_014728875.1 Candidatus Woesearchaeota archaeon
CTTCAAGAAGTCTTCAACAGATGCTTCTGTCAATCCTTGTTCTTTTGTAAGATAATTCAATTGATATTGAAAATCGTCCTCAAAATCAGCAGAAACTGCGCCCAGGACAAGATAGCCGGCAAATATGCCCAGGAAAACAAAAACATATATCTTGAAAACTTTCTCGTGGGTCTTAAAGAAGTGTTTTATCCCGTATTTTCTTTCAATTTTCTCTTCCATTGCCAGCAGTTTAACCAGAGAAGGGACCAGTAGCAATGTGCACAAAAAGAGCATCGCGATGGATACTGTTTTTCCGAAGAAGAACCGGCTGACAAAGTATCCAATAAAGACGAATGCAAAAGAAAGGCCGAATGCATAATAGCTTCTTTTTCTTACTGATTTGAGAGACAAGAATTGCTCCAATACCATGTTTATCTCCTAATCCTCTTCATTGTCAAATAAGAAATTACTGTCCTGCTTGAATGAAGAGCCATCTATATCCTCTATATTCTCTTCGGATCCGCTCAATTCGCTGCTTAGATCTTTTTTCAGCTTTTCATTAAAGTATGCTTCCTTTTCACTGTCTGTTTTCATCCTTTCGGCTTCTGTTCTCTTGAACCTCAATTTAGGTATCTTTGAATAACCCAGCACGAACAAGGACAAGATTATCACAAGCAGTACAAACAGTCCTGCAAATTTGAAGAGGCTGCTGCTGAATATGCTGGTTGCTTTTCCCACACCTTTTGTTTCAGGCAGTTTTGTTTTTTCCTCTACTTCTGTCTGGACAGGGGGCTCTTCTTCTGGCTGAGGCTCTTCTTCGACTTCCTGCTGGTTCTGTCCGCCGGCGTCGGCATCCTGTCCTGAATAAGTAGCAGGGCTCTGCTGCGAGGAGCTCTTCTTGAAGCCATGGCCTGTATTGCTGCCGCTGTTGCCAGAACCGCCAGAACCTCCGCCAGAATCTCCGCTGTCTGATCCTGTATAAGGAACCAGTTCAAAAGTATCCTGTGCAGTACTGCTGTATCCGTTCATGTCAGTTGCAGTGACAGTATAAGTATAATTTCCTAAAACAGAATCAGAATTGGTTCCAACTGTTTTTGTATAAACATCTCCGTTCTTGTTCAGTTCGAATGTCGTGCTGGCGAACTCTCCTATCTGGCCTGTTACAGTATCCACTCCGCTTATGTCGGTGACAGTCGCTTCTATCATAAAATCTGTTCCTCTTTCGACTGTTACTACATCTGTAATTACAATGTCAGGACCAGAAGTATCCACAACTGTTATGTTTCTTTGTGCGGAATCTGCACTGTTGCCCACTTCATCCTTGCATCTTGCAAACCAGGAGTGATTTCCTAGATCCAGCTGGCCGGAGACGGTCGCAACTCCTGGATTCACAATGCTGCTTATTTCTGCAACATCGTCTACATAGATTGTGCAGTTGATGTCTACTGCATAATTATCACTCAGATTGAAAACAAAATCAACATGGGTGTCAACGCTTTCTTTATCTGCGGGCGAAATCAGGCTTATGCTCGGCGCTGTCCTGTCAACATAGAAAAGATAGCCTTTTGTTGCCCTGTTCCCTACATGGTCGATTGCCTGCAGTACAACATTGTTCGGCCCTTCTGGCCAGTTAGATATATTATTGATATTAGGATTGCTGCTTACCTGTGAAACCCCATAGTTGTCAGTTGCATTAATGTCAAATACAGTATTATCAGAGATTGTGCTCTGGTTCAAAGGAGAAACAAGTTCCAGATTTGGCGGAGTATTGTCCAGGATAAAGGTTCTTGCATTGCTTTCGCCCTGCAGACCTACAGTGTCTCTGCACACCACTTTCCATAGATGAGAGCCTTCATCCAGTCCTGAAAAATCGGCATCAATCGTAATTGTCTGGCTGTTGTTTGCATTCATAGTATCAATAATGTTTTCATCCACTAGAAGATCGCATTCCAGGACAGATGCGATATTGTCTGAAGCTGTGAATGAGAATTGTCCTTCTGTGCCCAAATAAGCATCATTCGCCGGACTGACCAGGCTTACTGTCGGCGGAGTGCCGTCAAAACCTGCCGAACCGCTCAGCTGGCTGGTTTCGCCTCCTTTGTTAACTGCTGTGAATGTGAAACACATACTATCTCCCTCATCAAAACCACCGACATCAATGGTGTTGTTGCAGTCATTTCCTGCACAATTCAAGTCGGTCTGGCTATTGCTCGCATTTTGGCTGCAGTCGTTCCAGCTGAAAGAGACAGAATCTATGCCTGTTTCAGGATCATCGACATTCGCATAGACCAACTGATTGGGATTGTTCGCCCTCAGATAGCCCTGATCTGCAGGAATAGTGTTTGAAATGACAGGCCCTGTAACATCATTAATGATATTGATAGGCACAACAAATGTTATGTCGTTTCCGTCAGTGAATCTGGTGTCTATGCTTATGTTCCTGGACCTGTTCGCATCTATGACAGGCGCTGTCGCATTGAACATGAACAAGGCGCTTTTCACATTTCCTTCGATTGTGCCGCCTTTCCACTCGATATGCACATCTGTATGATTTTCAGTC
>WJKV01000014.1 GCA_014728875.1 Candidatus Woesearchaeota archaeon
ATGCACATCCTCTTGTCGCAGATTACTTTCTTTGCGACAAAATGGTCGCCTTCCCTGTGGAGCTTCAGGAAAATGTCCGGCTCTTCTACCACAGGATTTTTTATCTTTTCTTTTGAGTATGTAAGGAAGGCAACTATCTTTCCGCCCCGTATTGCTGCATCGTACTGGATGTCCGCACTAACATTATAACTCAATTGGGCAAGGACCTTTCCAAGGGTTATTGCCATCAGCTTGATGCCCTGTCCTCCTGCTCCGCTTATTATTATTCTTTTCATCTTATTCTTTCCTGACGATACCTATCTCATTGTCCTCTAATCTGTCTTTGCCGCTTGCCATCTTGAAATTCTTTTTGTAGTCCATCAGCATTTCGTATGCGTTATTGTATCCTTGTCTTTTTCCATAGGTCTCGACACAATTGGTTATTATCTCAACAAAAGAAAAACCCTTGAACTGCATGGCTTCTTTTATGCATTTTCTCATGTGGTCTATGTGGAACACAGTGGTTCTTGCATAAAAGAATCTTTTGTTTGCAAGGATCAGTCCTTGTATGTTGACAGGGTGATACTTGCTGCCGAACGGGCTTGTCATTGTGACTGCGCCTTCTGCTGATGTGGGTGCGAGCTGTCCGCCTGTAAGACCATAGGTCTGGTTATTGATGCAGATGACTGTGATGTCTGTATCTCTTCTCGGGCTGTGTATCAGATGATTGCCTCCTATTCCGACTATGTCTCCGTCGCCGCTGAATACAATTACATTTAATTTTGGGTTTGCTCTTTTCAGGCCCTCTGCAACTGGAATGGCCCTGCCGTGGCATCCGTGTATTGTGTCCATGTTAAAATAGCCCGCCGCTCTTCCGCTGCATCCGATACCGCTGACTATGCTGATCTGATTATTGTCAAGGCCAAGCTCTTTGAAAGCCTTTGCTGTCTCCTTCACTGCCAGTCCGATGCCGCAGCCTGCGCACCAGATCGTGGGGAACAATTCCTGTTTGAAATATTTTTCAGTCATTCTAAACCCAGCACCTTCAATTGTTCTTCTATGCCTGAAAGTTTCACTTCCCCTCCCTGCACAGAAATGCCCTGTATCTTTCTTTTCAGAAGGACCTCTACTTCGTGCAAGTATTGTCCTTCGTTCTGCTCTATCACGACAATGTTCTTGAAGTCTTTTGCAATTATCTTTAATTCATCTAGTATGGGAAACAATCTTATCGGCCTGAAGATTGCAAACCTATCTCTCAGCGGGCTGATGACCCTGCTTGTTATTCCGTACGCAACAAGCAAAGTGTCAGAATCCTTCTGGCCCATGTATTCATAAAAAGAATAATTATTTGCAGCTCTTGTCTGCTTCTCCTTTGTTCTTTTTATCCATCTCTTGTAATTCTCACTGTCCCTTGTCTTTGGTGCGTCTTTTTCATGCGCCAGCCCTGTGAAATGCCTGGTTCCTTTTCCAAACGGCTCTAAGGTTCTTTGTCTTATCTTGGCTGCCTTGTCTATCTCTTCTGTGTCTGCTGTCTCGTAGATGTGCGATGTGGAAGTGTCTGTCAGCAGGATGACAGGAGATTGCGAATCTTCTGCTGCATTGAATGCTTCTATTGTATACTTGTAGCATTCTTCAACACTGTTCGGATAAAAAACAATAGGAAAGATGTCGCCGTGGCTTCCGTGCGCAGACTGCAGTATGTCTCCCTGGCTTCCCAGGGTCGGCATCCCTGTGCTCGGCCCCACTCTTTGGCAGTCGACAACAACAACAGGAACCTCCATCATGTGCGCCAGTCCTATGCCTTCCTGCTTCAGTGAGAATCCCGGGCCAGAGGTCGCTGTCATTGATTTTGCGCCGCCCAGGCTGGCGCCTATGACCATGTTTATCGCTGCGATCTCATCCTCTGCGTGAACAAAACCTATGTCTTTCTGTCTCGAAAGAAAATGCATGATCTCTGAAGCAGGCGTGATAGGATAGCCTGCAAAAAACTTCATACCGGCTTTAATCGCGCCGAGACATATCGCTTCATTTCCCTGCAGCAGTTTTTTTGTCATCTTATTATTTTTTATTTTCTTCTGTATCTTGTTTTTGTTCCTTTCTATCTTCTGAATCTTTAGCCAACTGTAGACCCATCTCTGGACAATACTTTGTGCAGATTCCGCATTTCAAACAGCTGCTTTCTATCACAAGCTCTTTGCCCTTGAATTGCAGGCATTTCTGCGGGCACATCTGAACGCATAAGTTGCAGAACTTGCATAATTCGTTGTCCCATTCCAAAGGGCCTATCTTCTTCATTTTATTATATTTTCCTTGCATGCATTTATAAAGTTTTGGGAATGATTTATAAAGAAAAAAGTAATCCAGGAAAGCATGCAAAAAGAGGGAAGCCTGAAGATAGAAGATTCATTGGCCTTTCTCAGGAGCTTGCTGCTGAACTTCGCAATGCTGTTCCTGCCCATCTATTTTCTGCAGCTGGGATTTAACGGCTGGCAGACAGGTGTATTGCTGTCACTGTTCACTATCAGTGCGCTTGTAGTGACTTTTCCAATGGGTGTCGCGAGCGACAGGCTCGGAAGCAAGCATCTGATAATGATAGGCCTGCTTCTGGTGGCTGTGTTTTTTTTCGGCATAGGCACACTGCAGAATTTCTGGCTGTTTGTTGTATTGTTCTTTGTAGGCGGTTTTGGAAACACCACAGTGCAGATATCTGTAATCTCTGTCACCTACAGGATTATAAGGAACTTCCACAGGGGCGCAAGGTTCGGCCTGTTCAATACTTTCTCTCACCTGGGAAGCGCAGCAGGTATTTTCATAGGAGGCTTTCTGATAATAAAAAGCGGGTTTCCTCCTGTGCTGAAATTCACAGGCGCAATGTTCATCATCCTCATAATATTCGCGTTCTTTATCCCGAAAACAAAAAAAAGCAAATTCAGCCTGCAATTCTATAAGCTTGATTTCATGCGGAAGCCCGTGATTGTCTTTGTCATATTGATGTTTCTTTATTCCCTTCACTGGGGGGCTGAAAAAACCAGTTTTGCATTATTCCTGAAGACTGTGATAGGCCTTAATGAGATGCAGATTGGCATATATATCGCAGCGGCAATCTGTTTCCTGGCAATATTCTCATATTTCTTTGGAAGAAAACTGGACCGCCGTTTCGGAGATGCGCGATTATTGTATATTGGCTTGATCCTGAGCGGTGTCGGCCACATCTTCATGACTTATCCCAACCTCTATTCAAGCTTTTTCTTCAGGGTCCTGCACGAGATAGGAGACGCAGGAGTCATGCTGGTCAGCTTCATGGCAGTAAGCAAACTGTTCAGCCTGAAAAGAATCGGCGGCGACGGCGGCGCGCTCAGGTCTATCATGATCCTCGGAAGCTTTGCAGGTGCCTTGATATACGGCCCTGTCGGCTACAGGTTCGGCTACCAATGGCCTATACTGATCAGCGGGATCATAATCCTGACAACATGCCTTCTGGCTTTTGCATTCAGAAAACATTTGAAAGTATAAAAGAAAAAATTACCAGAACAATGCTTCTGCTGTTTTTGGCCTGTAATGCATGTAATGGTAATATCCATAATAGTGCGGATAAGCAGGCCTCTTGCCCCAGTAATAAGGCTGGTATTCATCATGGTACCTGTGCCAGCTGTAGTCATAGATGGCCCGCTCCTTGGGATAACCGTATCTCCAGCTTTCATGCCCGTAACCGTCATTCTCATAAGAAGCGCTCGCAAGACTGACAGCGACCAACAGCATGCTTAATGCCAAAGCAAGCAAGAACATTAATCTCATCACCTTTTTCATGTTTTCACCCCCTTGATATGCTTAATAGATTTAGAGAATTATATAAACTTAACCAATCACCAATTAGGGGTTAACGCGGAAGCAGAATCTTTCTTCCCAGATCAGGTTCTTCTGCAAGATATTCTTCCAGATTGTATGTGTGTCTTCTGTGCTCTGCTTCAGCTCCAAAAATAAAATTCATGTCCTCGCAATGGCTGTCATTTTCAGGAACAAAAATTTGTCTTTCTCCATCCCATTTGAAACCCAAGTTTAGTGGCTCTGTTCCACGGAAATTAGCTGCAAAAACACTTGGATTCTGCAATCTCCATTGCTCGCCTTCTGCTTCTGTATCAAAATCATGAAAACCAAAGAAATCTATCATTCTGCCAACTTCTTCTCTAGAATGAGAATAACCATCTGGCACATCCCCCCATACTGCAGCAATAATGTAAACAAATTTGGATACGTCTAGATGTCCTGTCCTGTATATTACTTGTTCAAAATGCTTGTGAGCACCATCTCTTGCATAAACATGATCCTCTTCACCAACTTTAAACCATTTAACATTTTGTGCAGTGTGATGATGATAAAGCCTGCCTGGAGGATTATAGCCATCCCTAATTCCTGTTGATTCTCTTCTGAAATGTGATACGTGTGTGAATGGCATTTTTAGGGCTTTTATTTCTGCGAATATTTAAAGCTTCTGCAAGATATTGAAATCATTTGACATTGACCTGTTCTTCTAGAATACAGTCAGAAATCAGCTTGTCATATCGCATCCTTTTGAAAGCGGGGGCTCTCAGGTCCTGATGTTTCGTGAACTTGAGGTATTCGACTTTCCTCATTGGGATTATAAAAAAGTCATAAAGAAAATTCTGGACGAAGAGTTTATCTAAAAGAAAAAAAGAAAAAATAAATCATTCGTGGTGCCAGATCAGGCCGTCCAGGCTGAACATTCTGCTTCCGCAGATTCCCAGTGCGATGGCTCCGCCCAGCAGGCCTATGTTCATTGCCACGATCGAGAAGCCGTTCGAGACTCCGGCTGAAACTGTCACTGTGAATCCCAGTATCAGAATCGCGCTGATTATTCCTATTATTCTTGTGAACAGTCCGAGTATCAGCAAAAGTCCCACTGCAAGTTCGATGATGCCCAAAGGCATGGGAAACATGACTTCAAGATACGGGAAGTTTGACAGAAACTCAGGCAGGAAACCGGGCAGCGCCCCGAAAAATATCTTGTTTATTCCTGTCCATAAGAATACAAAACCAAGACCGAGTCTCAAGAACACCATTGCATAATCATATAGATCGTTCATTATATCGCCTCCTTTTTTGATAATAAAAAGAACAATAGAAAATAGGTATTTAAGCTTTTTTATAATCCAAGTGCTTTTTTGATCTTTTCCTTGTCAAAGCCAACAATGATTTCGCCTTCAATGTCTATTACAGGCACGCCCATCTGTCCGCTCTTCTCGACCATTTCCTTTGCCTTGTCCTGGCTTTTTGACACATCAATGTCCTCGAACTCAATATCATTCTCTTTCAAAAATTCTTTTACATGATTGCAAAACGGACATGTCGGAGTGCTGTAGACAACGACTTTCTTTTTTTCTGCCATTTTATCTGGCCTATTTCCTAATCATATATAAATGTTTTGAACAGGGGTTTGAGTATTTAAAGCCCAAGTTTAAATAGTAAAAGAAAAACTTTTATATATTTAAGCATCTAATTTTTCAGAGAAAGATGGGAAAGAGGGTTGTTATTGCTCCTGTTGGCGATGATTTAGACTCCTTATACATTGGTCTTAAAGAGCATCCCGCAGATAAAGTAATTCTAATTTCACCTAAAGAATACTATAGCAAAGCGAACAAAACAAAACAGGAGCTTGAAAGATTCAAGATAGATGTGCAGCTGCTTGATGTAAGTTCTAATGTCTGGGAAGACACTTTTCATCTGATTTCAAAGATCAGGAAAGACTATCCTGAGGAAGACATCACGATCAACGTGTCAACAGGATCAACCGAGGGCCGCTGCGCAGCAACCTGCGCAGCGTTTGTCCACGGTGTCAAGGCAATAACAATAGACAAAGACAAGGCAAGGCTTCTGCCTGTGCTTAAATTTTCTTATTTCAAGCTGTTGACTGACAAGAAGATGGAAATGCTGAAATTATTGAGCGAGAACCATAATTCATTGGAAGCTTTGAGCAACAAAACAGAGATGAGCCTGCCCTTGA
>WJKV01000002.1 GCA_014728875.1 Candidatus Woesearchaeota archaeon
ATGGTTTGCGGGACTCTCAGGACGCTGTAATCGGAGACAAGAATAATGTGTCTATCACAGGGGTAGACCAGATCAATGTCTACATAAATGGAAGCAGCAGTATAGACGGCCAGGTTTTCTCAGGCAGTCTGCCTGTCCAGATAAACGACAACGGCAACAACTTGTGCAATTTCACTTTTAATTTTACCCAGTCAAGCCTGAATCTCAGCAGGATCTCGATAAAGAAGGACTGGTATTATACGATTTGCCTGCTGGACGGACAACTGCAGTCAGGTAAAGGCAAGACGATTTTCCTTACAGACAACAGTTTCTCTGGCCTCTGCGTAAAGGATGCTCCATACATAAATGTCTCTAACATAAGTGATAATTGTGCGGGGACGGACGAGCACGATTTCACCGGTTGTTTGGGGAACAGCACAGGAATTTCAGTTAATGGTTTTACATGCATTGACCATGGCAGCATAATAGAGATAAGGAATCTGACGCACAGCGGTATCAAAGGCACAGGCGGTAGCGCGCCCGGTTCATCAAGTTCATCGTCCTCTTCTGGAACCTTCTCGGGTGGTGGTGGAGGTGGAGGTGGCAGTGCAGCTGCAATATATGGTACTGCCTCAAAAATAAAGATTGACAACCCTTGCATGGGACAGGAAACAATATTCACGATTTACACAAAAGCCGGCCAGCTTGCAAAACGGATGGATTTCCAGATCGCGAATGCCATCACAAATGAGCTTATTGCTAATGGCAAGACAGACAATATGGGCCAGTTCAGGCACACCTTTGCAGAAAGAGGCATCTACAAACTGATCGCAGGAAGGGCAATGCCGCTAAGGGTCAGGACAAGAATAATAGATTGTTCTGTCCAGAAAGCAATAAAGTCTGCTGCGAAAGAAGCAGAGAAAAACAAGACAAACGAGACAGAAGTGAAACCGCAGGAATACACAGTAGATAAAGTAATAGAAGAGCAGGAAAAAGAAAAAGAACAGGAAAAAGAAAGAAGACTGCCGAAGAACAGGATATACATCCTTGGCATGCTTTTCATCATTCCGGGAGCAATTGCCGGTTACTTTGTTTATACTACTAATAAAAGAAAACACAGGCACAAAAAGAAAAAAACTCACATGAAAAAAGCATTTCGAAACATTTATAAACTATAATTGATTCGTTAAGATAAAGAGGTGAAATAATAACATGAGTGATGGCAAGATCATTGGTGTCATTTCAATCAAAGGAGGAGTGGGCAAGACAACAACAGTTTCTAATCTTGGCGCTGTTTTTTACAAAGAATTTGGAAAGAAAACCCTGATAATAGACACCAACTTCACAGCGCCGAATCTCGCACTGCATTTGGGTCTTGTTGATCCAGAAACAACAATACATGATGTTCTAAGAAACAAAGCAGACATTACAGATGCGATCTATGAGCATGAATTCGGTTTTCATATAATCCCTGCAAGTTTGCTGAATGTGAAAGTGAATCCTTTCAAACTCAAAGAAAAGATACAGAAATTGAGGAATATCTATGACATAATCTTGCTTGACAGCAGTCCTAATCTCACAGGAGACATTCTTGCCACAATGGTTGCGAGCGACGAATTGTTGGTTGTCACTTCTCCTGATTACCCTACCTTGAGCTGTTCGATGAATGCTATAAAAGTAGCAAAAAGCAAAAAAGCACCGATAACAGGCTTGATATTGAACAGGACAAGAGGAAAGCATTATGAATTGAGTCTGAATGACATTGAAGACGCAACAGGCGTTCCTGTTCTTGCAGTTCTTCCTGACGACCACAAGGTGTCAGAAGCATTGGCAAACACAATCCCTGCAGCACTGCACGCACCAGCAAGAGAGGTCAGTTTCGAATACAGGAAACTGGCGGCAGCACTGCTTGGACAGCAGTTTGAGGACAAAAGGATATTGCCGAAATTCAAAAAAATGCTGAACAAAGGCTGTGGAAAGCACGACATCAACAGGGAAGTCATACGTTCAGAAAGATTTGAACAGTTAAAATAACAGAAGGTTTTCTTTATTTTATGCAAATGTTTTTAAAGACCGTATTTATTTTTCTTCATCATGAAAAGAATTGCAATCCTTGACAAGCAATTATGCAAGAATGGAATTGACTGTCCGTTTATCTGCGGCAATGCCTGCCCGGTTAACCGGTCTAAACAGGATTGTATTATAGTTGACACTGACAACAAAGCGCTGATAAACGAAGAGCTGTGCATCGGCTGCGGAATCTGCGTGAAGCAATGCCCGCACGAAGCAATAAAAATAATAAACCTGCCCGCGGCGCTTGAACGCGATCCAATACACAGATACGGGCCGAACAGTTTCGCGCTTTATTCTCTGCCCACGCCTTTGTTCGGAAAAGTGGTTGGGATTGTCGGGATCAATGGAATAGGAAAAAGTACAGCGATAAAGATCATTGCAGGTTTATTGAAGCCTAATTTTGGAAAGGCAGGAAAGAAAGGAAGTTATGAAGAACTGATACAGTTCTTTAAAGGAACAGAAGCACAGGTATTCTTTGAGAAGATAACAAAAGGCGAGATAAAGCTCAGTTATAAACCGCAGGCGGTCGACCAGATACCAAAGACAACCAGCGGAACAGTGAAGGAATTGCTGGAAAAAGTCGATGAGAAGAAACAATTGAATGAAATCGCAGAAAATCTCGAGATTACAAACATCCTTGACAATGACATAAAGACCTTGTCAGGAGGAGAGCTTCAGAGGGTTGCCATAGCAGCCACTGTGCTCAAGGATGCAAACTTGTACATATTTGACGAGATGACTTCTTATCTTGACATAAAGCAAAGACTGAAAGTCAGCAAGTTCATCAAGTCTTTGGCTGCAGAAGATACAGCAGTACTTGTGATTGAGCACGACCTTATTGCACTGGATTACAT
This sequence comes from Candidatus Woesearchaeota archaeon, assembly GCA_014728875.1. Taxonomy (GTDB): domain Archaea; phylum Nanobdellota; class Nanobdellia; order Woesearchaeales; family WJKV01; genus WJKV01. Next base: position 2,907 of record WJKV01000002.1, read on the forward strand.
GGCGGATCTGGTGCACATCATGTACGGAGAGCCGGGCGGTTTCGGTGTTGTCAGCCAGCCCAGGCCTGTGAAGGCAGGGATAAATATCTATCTTGATGGTTATCTTAAGGAAGAGAATGTCCGTTTCAGGGACAAAAAGATCAAGTTTGAGATAAGGCCTCCAACAGAATCTAGAAAAGATTTCGAACTTGCCCTTTGGCCTAAGCTGAAAAAACAATTGGATAATTTTTCTTTAGAGACGGAGAGCGGCATAGTGTATAAACATGAAAGGGTGGGCATTCTTGGAGCTAATGGCATAGGAAAGACAACCTTCGTCAGGATGCTTGCAGGCGACATCAAGCCTGATGAAGGAGACATTGATACTGCAGTCAAAGTGAGCTACAAGCCTCAGTATCTAGAAGCTGGAGGCGACGAGCTAGTTATGAATGTCCTCCAGGATGCGATAAAGAATTATTCAGTTGAATTGATAAGGCCGCTTAAGATACAGCCGTTGTTCATGCAGAAGATAAATGAATTATCAGGCGGCGAGCTTCAGAGAGTTGCTATTGCGCTTGCCCTGTCGAAAGAATGCGATCTCATTTTATTGGACGAGCCGAGCGCTTATCTGGATGTAGAGCAAAGGCTGGCAGTCGCAAAGATCATCGGCAATGTGGCAGAAAACAAAGGTTTGTCTATCATGGTTGTTGACCACGACCTGCTTTTCCTGGATTACCTTTCAGAACGCCTGCTTGTTTTCGACGGCGAGCCTGCAAGACACGGTCGCGCCCGCGGACCATTCAGCATGGAGGAAGGAATGAACAAGCTGTTGAAAGAGCTCGACATAACTTTGCGCAGGGATGAGACGACCGGCAGACCGAGAATAAACAAGCCCGGCTCGCAGAAAGACCAGGAACAGAAGAAAAAAGGCAGGTACTATTACAGTTAGGCCCTTCCCTTGCTTTCACCGTCTGAAATCCCAGAAGCTATCAGATGCGCAGTCCTTATAGGTTCAGGCATGTGGCCCCTTGTGACTGCTACTCTGATGATTTCCCGCGCTTTCTTGACATGTATCGCTTTGCACTGGAAATGAATCTTTCCGTCTCCTACCTCAATCTCTCTTATCTTTCCTGCCTGTTTGATCAGTTTCATCTTCTTTTTGTAATTAGGAACATTCTTTATCGCAGCGATTATCTTCTTCAGGTTAGGCATGTTTCTCATTATAACAATTACAGGCAGATGCGTCTTGTCAGCCAATAGCCTGACGTCAATAACATTAAAGCCGCCGACCGCAATACCGTCTGTGAGAACGCACTGCAGCTGGTCCTTGTGCTTTGTCCTGTTGATCATGTCAGCTATCTTTTTTGTGCTGTCTTCTCCGTCAACAGTTATCTTGTCTGAAATTACTCCTTCTAATAA
>WJKV01000003.1 GCA_014728875.1 Candidatus Woesearchaeota archaeon
CTTACAAGACAGGCCCAACCATATCGCATACGGTCTTTATCTGAAACGTCTGTATGTTGAAGGTTTTGTATGAGCCAGCCTAAAGACTTTCTTTTTATTTCTTCTATTTGTTCACTACAAGCTTCATTCAATGTTTCATAAATCCTTCCCAAAGTCCTTTTGACATCTTTTTCTATGGTCTTTCTTGTTAACTTCATGCCAAGCCTTGAAAAAGTGTTTTTTAATTCTTCAAGCCTTTCTTTATAGACAGGCCCTACATCTTCTTCTGCTTCCCTCAATAATTTTTTCCAGGAAAGTCTGGGCGCGCTTATAATGGGTTCAATAAGTAAGTGTGCTAAATTCTCAATATGCTTTAACACTCCAAGATGAACCTCTGTGACATAATCTACTTTCGCAAGATAACCTTTTGCCTGCGACTTACTAGGTAGCCCTTTGACTTTTTGCTTTCGAATATCTTCGCGGATCAATCTCCACATCTCATTATCCATCACCTCGAATTCTAGATCAACAAAAGTCCGTTTTGGAACAGCCATGCAGAGAAATTCTGCAAGACAGGGAATTGCATCAGGATTTGGTATAATTTCTCTTGTCTTTTTTTTTGGATTCAGATAGAACTGCACATTCCTCTGGATCCGTATGATTTCATCAAAGTCCATGTATATAGATGATTTCGGGCCATTTAAAAAATTTAGCCTATAAAATATGGAAAATGTTTATATATCCCTATATTATAAACAGGCCAGAAAGAGGTGATGGGTAGGTGAATTCATGAACTTACCCTAACCTCGCAAGAGGTGATGATACTGGCAAAATCAATAAAGGTCAAGAACTACATCAATGGCAAATGGGTGGATGCTGTTTCTAAAAAGACATTGAAATCGATAAATCCTGCAGATAAAAAGGATGTTGTTGCAGTTGTTCCAAGGAGCGGGAAGAAGGATGTTGACAATGCAGTGAAAGCTGCAAGAAAAGCGCTGGAAACCTGGAGATTGACACCTGCTCCAGAAAGAGGAGAGATCCTGTTCAAGGCTGCGCAGTTATTGCTGGAAAACAAGAAGCGTTTAGGAGATCTGATAGTAAGGGAGATGGGCAAGGTAAAGAAGGAATCAGACGGTGATGTGCAGGAGGCCATTGACATTGGCTATTATTTTGCAGCAGAAGGAAGAAAAGGCTGGGGCCAGACCTTTGAATCAGAATTAAAGAACAAATCAATAAGATCGATAAGACAGCCTGTCGGTGTATTTGCCTGCATCACCCCCTGGAATTTTCCTATTGCGATTCCTGGCTGGAAACTCTTTCCTGCATTGGTTTACGGAAACACAGTCGTTTTCAAGCCGAGCAATTACACTTCTGCGTGCGCATTCGAGCTGGTCAAGATATTTGAAAAAGCAGGCGTGCCAGAAGGCGTCCTGAACCTGGTGAACGGAAAAGGAAGCGAAGTGGGCGACATGCTTGTGAAGCGCAAGGACATAGATGCGATCTCCTTCACAGGCAGCACTGCTGTAGGAAAAGGCATAGGAAAACTATGCGGAGAGAAACTAAAGCCGCACAGCCTTGAGATGGGCGGAAAAAACCCTATCATTGTGATGGACGATGCAAAACTTGATCTGGCAGTCGACGGCTGCATCTGGGCAGGGTTCGGAACAACAGGACAGAGGTGCACAGCAGGTTCCAGGGTAATTGTCCACAAGAAAATCTTTGACAAGTTCCAGAAAAGATTCGTGGCAAGAGTAAAAAAATTAAAGCTCGGCCCAGGAAACAAGAAAGGCATAGATGTAGGTCCGCTGATAAATGAAGAGCAGTTGAAGAAAGTAGACGAATATGTAAGGATCGGCAAGACAAAGGACAAGGCAAAACTATTGTGCGGCGGAAGCTTTTGCAAGACAGGCAGCTGCAGGGACGGCTTTTTCTATCAACCGACAGTGTTCACGAATGTTGCAACAGACATGACGATCGCGCAGGAAGAGATATTCGGTCCTGTAGTCGCTCTGATTAAGGCAGACAATCTCAATGACGCGATCAAGAAAGCCAACAATATAAAGTACGGGCTTTCTTCTGCAATATTCACCCAGGACATAAACAATGCAGAGATCGCAGCGCGGGACCTGCGGGCAGGTCTGGTATACATCAATACTTCGACCATCGGCGCAGAGATACAGACACCGTTCGGCGGCCTGAAAGGAACAGGCAACGGCCACAGGGAAGCAGGCGGCTATGGAGGAGCAATAGAAACATACACAGAACTGAAAGTGATATCGACTGATTTCAGCGGCAAACTGCAGAAAGCGCAGATGGATTAAATAGAATATTTCTAATTTTGGATGCAAAAGAAATATATATGAAATGAATCAATTACATCTATATGAAAAAATTAAAGCATATAGATTTTATGAATATTGCGATTGTGATTATAATTATTTTGTTAATATTATGGTTTATTAAATTAAGACTTGGTGGTTAAGATTAAAAAGAATGTAAAAGACATATTTTTGAAAATAATGTTTTGGATATTCTTCGCCTTCTTATTATATCTTATTTTTGAATTGACACGAAAAGTCTTTGGAGGAAGTCTGGGATTTGAAGAATTGGTCATCAGTTTATTGGTCGCCATCCTGGGTTTCTGTTTTTATATGATCAAAGCTCTGCATAGAACAGAAGTTAAACTTTCACGCCATCTGTATAAAATAGACACAAAACTTTCTGGCCATATTGAATGGCACAAGGGAAGCAAAAGTAAGATGTAATTTATAGGACAAAAGTACACGATTTCTTGGAAAAGAAATAAGCTTTTTAAACAACCTCCAATAGTTTTCTTGTATGGGAGAAGCAACATTTGATCCTGAGACCGGTGAAATCATACGGCAGTATGTAGATCTTTCAACACTGACTCTTGACGGACAGAGATTGCCTTTTACTTTTGTCAAAAGCGATTTTCTTTGGAAGAATGAAGATCCTGCATTCCGAGCCATGATAAAAGAACTTGAAAAAGCTCCGCAGCCTGGTTTTTTCTTGACAAACAAGGAAGGAAACGGAACTATCAGGACTAGGTGGGCTTTGAACAGGCACGGCATCTGGAAATCTGAGAAATTTCGTGATTCAAATGGGTTGTTATATAGAGATGTCGATGCAAAAGGCATAGGTTACACAAGAGGACATCCGCCTGTATTTCTTTCTGTAAGAGAGCCAGAGATGAGTGGCGATATGGAGATGAGAGGGATAAGTGATTATGATGTTGCGATAGGAGATCGTCTGCATTCAGAAGAAATCTATGGCATGGGGATAAGGATTGCAAGATTTGTAGCACAGATAGAATTACTTGAACTAGTCAACCAAGAGGGAGAAATCGTGCCAAGGCAAGAGATAGGAGATAAATTAGGATTAAACTTTGATAGAGTAAGACCTACATTATCTCTAAGAGCAATGGGAACAACAGCAAGAGTGTGGGATATTAATTTTATAGACGAAAAAGTAAAAAACAGAGGATATGTGAGAGAAATAATTGACGATGCAATCGCATTAGTTTCAGAAGAACTTGGACAAGAACTGACGCCTGCTGATTATGCTGCTTGGTTTGTTGATACAATGGGAAAACAATTAGGTTTAATGCATAAAAATAGAGTATGGACTGATTTCATGGCGCAGATTCATGGTGGTATGCACAATTTGACTTTGGATGGCAGACTATGCGATACCTATCACTATCAGACACCACAATCATGCAAACGAAGATTCGAGCATCTCAAAGCCGAAGTTGAAAAACATAAAGAAAGCCAACCCCATCTTAGTCAATTGAATGAACAGATGTTAGAAGAACAGTTCGGCAAGACAGAAGAGCAAGTCAGAAAACAAAATGCAAAAGGAGAAGCAACAGATAAATGGCATCATGTCAGGGTTGCAGAGAATTTTCTTATAGGTGTAAATGAAATACATCCTACAGGTATACTAGCAAAAGAAGCAAAACAAAGGCTGGAAAAAGCATACGCGAGTGAAAGATAAGGTTTAAATATTCATAATTTTTCTGTTCATGTATGGGGGAAATATTAAATCCTGCAGATATAGGTTCGCCAGAGGATCTGGAAGGTGCGAGACTTAAGCTAGAGGAAATCAGCAGATTAGAACTAAATCCCACAGAACGGGTCACAGACCAGTTCGCTGTTGCAAAGAACAGGGCATTCTTTGAAAGCCAGTACGGAAACATTGTTGTTTACACTCTTGATTCTAATGAGAAGATCGCAGAGTTTCATTTCGAGCCGAACTCGATAAGGGAAATAACAACAGACAGCGAGAGGGTCTATCTGGAACTGATGGGATACACAGAAGCGAAAGAAGATGATGTTCTCATTGCTGCGCTAGAAAACAGGTTCGACAATAGATCTGCACTTGAATTCATCGGAAAAAGAATAAAGGACATGGACGATCTTCCGGTCAGGACTTCTTCTTTGGTCCGCGCCAGCAATACAGGCCAAGTAATAGTTTCTTTTCCTGTATCGACAGCGCTCACAGAGGCGATAATAGACAATCCGTACGAACTTGCCCGTCAAAGCACAAGATTCCTGATACCTGAGAATCACGGTTTCACTGTTGACATGTTTTCAAAGGACGGTTATGTGGAATGCGGATTCGCACCATTTGCAGGTCCGGGCTGCCACGGCACCTTTTATCTGAAAGACGGCGAATTGTATGTTCCTGAAGAAGAAGTCCTTGAAAAAACAAGACAAGGCCTGCCAGAAAAAGTTCTCATTACAGCTGTCAACAGACTGGACCTGAGAGCGCAGTATCTCTGGAATCCTGAGAATCCGCCTCCAAAGCCTATGCCTCCTTTGCAGATCGTGTTCAGAGGCGGCAGAGAACACAAACCATTGCCACAGGCATACATCCTGCGGGAGA
>WJKV01000015.1 GCA_014728875.1 Candidatus Woesearchaeota archaeon
CAGCTCATCTTTATAAACTTTGTGGTATCATTCCCTCGTCCGTCTGTCTAGATCTTCTGTGTCATCAAGAAGCTGCTGGTACAGGTGGTTGATCTCTTCGTATTTTGTTGTAAGATCCCTTGTCAGTTCTGCATCCTTGTTCGTGATGTAGTCAAGGGCCTGGTTTATGGCGTTCTCCAGTCTTTCCTCTGTCCGTGTGATGCCTTCTCTTGTGCCGTGGGCAAGCTCGTCGTTGAACTGGTTCAGGCCGTTGTCTATTGTTGTGCTCTTTTCCCGCATAGTGTGCTGCAGGTTCTGGTTGAAGACATTGATTTTTCTCACAAGCTCGTTTATCCTGCTCCTCAGGTCTGTCAGATTTCTTATGTTTTCTTCTGCAGCTGTTCTTGCAGCCATCCTCTGCGAAAGCTGTTCATTCCTCTGGATAAGCTCCTGGATGTCTTCCTTAAGGGACCTGCTGTTGTCCATCAGTTCGCCTGCAGTGTTCGTCAGCCTGTCGTGGCCCTCTTGCATGTCGCGCATGCTTGCATTTATCATAGGATTAACATCATTCCTTATCCGCGTCCTTACCTCGCTCCTTTCCTGGTCTGTCCTGTCGTTGTAGTCTCTTGGGACAGCTGCTCTAATGTTGTAGTGCACTTCGTCCTCTTCCTCCCCCATGCTCATTATCAGATAGAAAACGGCGATAACTGCAAGTATTGTTATCAGTGCAGTTCCTATGCCTGTGAACATAGGCCTTCCGCCTAATGTGCCGAACATTGTCAGTGCGAACCCCAGGCCGAAGAGTGTCATGAAATTCCTCAGGTTCTTTCCTGCGATCTCTACGTCGTCGAACAAGTACCTGAAGATTCCGCATATCAATACTGACAGCAGTATTGCAAAAAAGATGTTGAACTGGTGGGCGATCTCTCTTGCTCTTGTCAATACCTGGCCAGGCCCTGCAGAAAAGAACACGCTCAATACAACAATGCCTGACAAAGTCAGAGCGACTATCTTTCCGCTCTTTTTCAGCTTGCCGTCTTCTGAAAATACCTTTGACCTTGACAAGCCTACTGCAAACAACCCATACAGCAGGAAAAAGAACAAGAAGAACAGCATTGCGAACATCAAAGGCTTGTTCTCCATCAGGCTATGTACCATGCCAAGCGTGTCTGTGAAAACATCTGCGCTTGCGAATGGTATAGAAAATAGAAAAATGACAGTAAATAGAACTAATATGATTGTTGTTCTTCTGCTGTTAAACAAGTTTTTCACCGCTTTTGAAATTTATGTAAGAATTAGCATATATAAACGTTTTGATTATTGGATTTCAACGTCTCTTCCGATCGCCTGGCCAGGCATCCCTTTCTCAAACAAGGCTCGCACAGCACCCTTGTTGCCATGGATGTTCGTAACCTTGCCCTTGATCTCCCTGCCTGTCTGGGTCTTGAAGACGACTGCCTTTCCAACCAGTTTCTGGGCAGATTCCTTGTTGTTCACTTGATCTGCATAAAGCACCATCTGATTGGTTTTCTGCACATGACGCCCTCTCCTGAAATTAGCGATTTTAGCCTTCATAATGCCCCAGAACAGGGAAGTTGTATTTAAATGTTATGTGTCATTTAAAAATAAATTAACAATTGGGGCTATTTAAACATTCTTGGCCTGTCCCCATAGAATCTTAAAATATCGCTTGTATGCATCGGCCATGTCCTTATCTTTTATCTGTATGATCTTTACTGTTGGATTGAATATGATCAAAACGACTTCATTACCGCAAACATTAGTGGCGACCTGAGAATCATACAATTGCGGCAGACATCTGACTGATGTTAATTTTAACTTATCCAGGATCTTTACTCTTTCATGCGCTTCAAAATTATATATGTGATACATCTTAATACCTTTCTTGATTCTTTCCTTATGAAAATTATCTATCCAGTATTTAACAACTTCAAAAGCCTTTTTTGGGATCCCATATGTTAGGAACGGTTCATTAAACTCAAGAAAATGGTAAAATAGATTTCTTAAAGCAGAGGTTCCTTTGTAGATATTAACCACGCTTTCAGATTTAACAAATTGCTGGACTAATCTTATACGAGGTATTATTTTAGATAATTTTTCTTTTTTAGAATCAATTATATTCAGCAGAACGCTTGGATCCAAAGCCTCATACATAACTTTTTTTTCAATATTTTTTTTTGAAACCAACCCTTTTTCTTCCAATTTATGCAGAGCATCGTAAGTGTTTGCTTTGAATATTTTTGACTCTTTTGCAATCCTATAAGCAGAAGAAATTCCAAGCTCAGATAGTTTCAAATAAATAATAGATTCATTCTTCGACAAGCCCATTTCCTGAAGCACTTCTTCCATACATATTACAGAAGCAACTGTATTTATAAAGCTTTCCTAGAAAAAGTAGTAGCAATTACTACCAATATTAACAGATAATGAAGACTACCAATATTCTTTATATCGAAAGTCCAACATAGTATATCTAGAAAATTTAGTTGAAAATTAGAGCGCTCCAAACTAGCGAGAGCTCTAGGGAGAAAATAAAATGGAAAACAACTTATGGGAATCATTTCAATCTGTCAATAATGACGAACAAAAGAGAATAGAGCTTACAAGTGCAATCACCAATAGGATGCTGAGGTTCGGTCTTCCTGAAACAACTTTCTTTCAATCTTATGAGCGGGAAGCGGAACTTCTGGATATGCTATATCGCGGAATGGCTGATGATGAAACCCTGACAAGAGGATTCGAGGCATTCAGGAAGTTTGTCCCTAAAGTTCCCAGTGAGATATTTGATAGATACAGGGCAATAAGACATGAGCTGAGAAAGCTCGATCTTGACACCTTGATAATAGGAGCATGTGGCCTTTCCCCTTTAGGCTTGATAATGGCTGAAGAGAATCCAGAGCTTAATGTAATTGATACTGATCTTTCTGACGTGGTAGAGTACAGACGCTCGTTAGGAATACAATCGCCCCGAGGATATAATCTGACAACACTTAATCTGCTGGATCCTGCACAAGAGGACGCCTCAAACATACCAAAAGGAGAAAAAGTGGCAATGGTAGTAGAAGGACTGGTATTCTATCTTGATGAAGGACAAAGAAAACAGTTGAATAATGGACTTCGCAGGATTGCTGAACAAGTAACAATGCCTTCTGCTAAAGATGTCCACTATATTTTTGATGTTTATGTAGCGGATGAACCATCAAGGCAGAGAGATACCGTAGTAGATTCTGAACATCCGCAGTGGAAGGATTTCATGAAGCTCGTTTCAAATGTCTATGAAGGGCAGAAAGCATTCTTCAGATCCAGGGAAGATGTTATTTCATATCTAGAATCTTCAGGTTATGAAAATGCAAATGCCAGCCAACAATCAAGCAGAGATAGTGCGCATACCATCTTTGCATGCAAATATCACATCAGCGGCAAAAGACTCTATAATGTCCTGGCAAACCGTATTGCTGCAGTCAATGCCGGATTGATAACTACTAAAAAATCCAGAAGCGCAAAAAATAGAAAATGAAGGTCATCGAATTCATGGGCATGCCAAGGGCAGGGAAATCAACGCAGTTCGAACTTGTGGAAACAGTATTAAGCTATGCAAAGAAAAAGAAAGTGCGCTGCCTTTATGAGGCAGTCCGCAACTGCCCTTTGGATAGAAAAGACAGATTCCAATACAACAGCTGGTCTTTGCATCACACAATCAACAGGCTGATGGAAGCAAGGATGCAGGATGTGGATTACATACTTGTCGAGAGAGGCATCTGGGACCATGCAGCTTTTTCAATAGCTTTGTATTTTGACGGAAAGATAAGCAAACAGCAGTATCTCGCCCAGAGAAGATACTGCAAAGGATTTGGTTTCTTAGAAGATACAGTACTGGCTTTCTTCATAGACCCTGAAACCTCTGTTGAACGCGAGCAAAAATACCATAACCAGCAGGGCATTGTCACGAATATCAATTTTCTTTCTTATTTATTTGAAGCCTATAAAAGAACAATCAAAAAAGTTGAGCAGAAAATATGCATCATTGACAGCTCAAAACCGTTGGAAGAGAACACAGAAGAAATTTTCAGTCATATTGAACAGTTATGACTTCTTTTTGTCCCTTTTCAATAGTATATATAGATAAGCTTTATAAATGGAATGAATTACATGTCACAGTATGGTTCGTGTGTTTTTAGACGGGTTGTGGATGGACATTCCAGTTGCATCTGATTATCATACTCCGATAGAGGATCCAGAGTTTGATGCAAAAAACACCCCTGTTTCTGAACTAGACCTGAGCAGAGAAACAAGACAGTATGTTCCTTTGCTTAACAGAGTCAAGCAGTACGATTTTTCGCGCGAAAGCAATAGCGATCTTAGAGCGAGGACCAGAAGATTAAGGATAGATATTGAAAAAGGAAAAAGGAATGCAGACGATGTTCTCACAGAAGCTTATGCAAACATCTATGAAGTAATGAGAAGATTCAGAGAGCAGGGAAAAGGATGGAAAGTGCTCGGCAAGGATTTTGAATGGGACATGAGGCCGTATGACTGCCAGCTCCTGGCAGGAATCGCAATGAGCAAGGGCAGTCTGGCTGACATGAAGACTGGCGAGGGAAAAACGATTGTCGGCGCGCTTGACGCTTATTACAAGGCACTGCAGGGACAGGTGCATGTTGCGACTGTCACTGAATATCTGTCCGGAAGAGACCATGACATTCTAAGACCAATATTTGAAGAGCTTGGTCTGACTGTCGGCCTGAACAAGAGAGATATGCTAACTCCGCAGGAAAAAGCAGATCCGGACACGAACAATGTGCTGCTTCAGATAATCAAGAAGCAGGAGGCTTACGATACAGACATTCTGTTCAGTCCTTTCTATCAGCTGGCGCACGACCTCAACAATGACATGGTCAGCGGAAGGGTCTATATGCAGGACGGTTTCATTGAAGAGAACCCGCAAAAAAAACTGAAAAAACTGTCAAGAAAAAGATACTTGATCCTTGACGAGATAGACCAGATCACTGTTGACGAGGCAAGGATTCCTGTAATCCTCTCAAACAGGATAGATGAACAGGAGCCTGTGAACGAGTATGACACGATTGAAAAGATCGTGAACAGGTTTTCCATTGGAGAGTTTGATTTTGACAATAACAATTATACAGAAACAAGGATGATAAGGAGGACTGCGCACGCAACAAGGGCGCCGATAGATCCAAAGGACATAAGATTTGTGTGGAGCAAGAAAAAATACATCGAGAACAAAGAAAAAGACACAGACATTGTCTATATTAAAGAAGGCGAAAGAAAGACATTGAGGCTCACAGACAAAGGCGAGCGCAGGCTGGAGAGGCTTCTGATGCGGATCGGCATGCTGGAACAGGACACAGTGCAGATGCTCGAAGAAAAAGAGCAGAACGAGGATACAGAACTTACTGATGACGAAACAGAAAAAGCGCAGAGATTTGTCGAACTTTACCAGAAGGCGATGAATGCCATCAAGGCAAGGTTCTATTACAAAGAAGGCGAGCATTACAGGATAGCAGGAGACAGGGTTGTCCTGATGGACACAATGACGGGCAGGGACAAGCCTGATTCAAAATACAGCGAAGGCATGCAGCAGGCGATAGAAGCAAAGGCAAGAAGAGAGACAGGACAGGACATACACATCACTCCAAGGACAGAAACAATCGCAAAAATCTCTGTCCAGGACTATATATTCAGCCAGTACAGTGATTTTTCCGGAATGTCAGGCACTGCTTTGGGAGCAGATGCAGAATTCAAGAAGATATACAAGAAGGATGTCTGTCCTGTGCCGACAAACAGGCCGTGCATAAGAGAAGAGCTTTCTGATCAATTATTCGATACGTCCAACCATAGAAACCATATCGCAGTCTTAGACGCGCTTCAGTCTGTCCTGGACGGCAGACCAGTATTGCTGACTGTCCTGGACGAGAAAAAACTGCAGGACATTGTTGATATTGTCGAATTCAGGAAAGGCATGATGCCTGACGGAGACAAGATAGAGTATCAGGTATTGAAGAACAATGCGACTTATGCAGGTGAAGCAAAGGACAGCGACGGCCTGAAAAGAGAGAACGAGCTTATTGCAAACGCAGGGACTGTCCGGGATGCTGAAGGAATAGACATAGGAATGCTGACGATCGCCGCAAACATGGCAGGCAGGGGCATTGACATCAAACTTGACGAGGCTGCGCAGAGGAACGGCGGAATGCATGGTATATTTGTCGAGAGATACAGATTAGGCAGGGTCGATGAACAGAAAAGAGGCAGGATAGGAAGACAGGGAAATCCAGGAATCTGCAAGTTTTATCTCTCAAGAGAGGACGAAGTAATGCAGGGCTTCCCCCTCGACGCAAAAGAAGGCTTTTCCAGGTTCGTCTCAAAAGTGCAGGCAGGCAATGAAGCAAGAGGCATGGGCAGCAGGAAAACAAATCTTGATTATAGAGAGGATCTGAGGGCGCACGAGATAGAATACTGCGCAATCAGAAGAGAACTGCTGAGCAATGTCCCTGAACTGCAGAAAAAACATCTAAGCGACCTGTGCAGGCTGGTGGCAGTAGACGCTTTGAAGAGCTTTGAGACGCACAGGAGGAACAATACGCTTGATGTCTTTGTAAGGGACATGGCGAGCTTGGGCATCTATGTTTCGAAGATGTTAAAATTAAGAGGAAGAAAAGACAGGGTCAAGAAAAAGATCGGATTCACAGAAGCTGCAGAAAGCGAAAAGGCAAGAAAGGCTGCGAGAAAGGCATTAGTCAATCAGATCAGCCAGCTGACAAGAGCTGTAGAAGAAAGAGGACACATAGACGACCTTATCGAAGAATCATTCTGGGGGCACGAATTACACAGGCCCAACATCAATACTCTATGGAAAGAATATGTCAAGCATACTGACGAAGGTTTTAGCAGGCTGGCCAGCAGTCCGGGCATCAAAAAAGAAGAATTCATAAAAGAATGCCATCAGGCCTATGAAAACTTCAAGCTGAGGATGGGCAGATTGTTGATAAGAAACCTTTTCACCAGCCTGCCAGGAGGATTTAACATAAACTTTATAAATAGAAGAATCGCAATTTAATATGAAAAAAGAGAGAGAAAATGACAAAAACCCTTGAAAAGATAACAGACAGAAAAGAGAAGATAGATCCTGTCGTAGAGAAAGCCATGGAGAAATTCTTAGGTGCGACTGTAAAGCAGGTCAATGACGATATTAGCAACCGACTCATTGAAGGCTTTATAGATTTTGACATTGATCTTAATGTCAAGTTCAAGAAAGCAAAAGAACAGTTCAAGCACGCCTTTTTAATCAAATTATTGCAGTTCACAAACGGCAACATAAGCGAGGCCGCAAGGATCGCAGGCGTTGACAGGAGAAGCATACACAGACTCATTTCAAGATTCAATATCGACATCAGCAAGCTCAGGCAAGAGCCATACTATTTCAGGGAAGAGAAGAAAGAGATGTATGTGAAAGAGGTTGTTGAAGAGACCCTTGGAAGGTACGACATCACAAAGGAATACTCAGACAAGGTCGACGAAGAGACTGCAAAGAACATAAGCAAAAAGATCCCAGATGTAAGGCTTACATTTGACGAAGCAATTGACATGTTCGAGAAAGAGTATATAAAAGCTGCATTAGAAAAGTTTAAAAATATCAAAGTCGCTGCAAAGGAAATAGGCCTGAGATACGAGACCTTGCACAAGAAAGCAAAGGAATTCGGCCTTAGATAAAAGGGGGTGATAGATAAACGAGCGTAAGCGAGTTTATCTGAACCGCGCGAAGCGGGGTGATAGATAGGAGGTTGATGTTAAATGAAAAAGCTACTATTATTGTTCATTGTTTTGATATTGATGATTTCTATCATCGGTTGTGTTCCAAGACAAAAAAATACAGCTATTGTTATTGACAAGGATACAGGAGAAGAGTTCACGCACGAAGAATTCTACAACAGTCTGCAGGGCATCACAGGCGCAGCAGTTGCAGAAGCTGAAAAAGAAGAAATAAAACAAGAGATGATAGTAGAGCAGACAGAACAGACAGATACAGAACAAACAGAAAAAGAAACAGGAGAAACAGAACAGCAGGAAGAAGAGCAGCAGGAACAGCCTGAACAGACAGCCAATACAAACGAAAGGGTTGCAGACCATTATGAACGGATGAGAAGATACGCAGGCCTTATTGATTTGAACATATTGAATAAAGACAACTGCGACGAAAAAAGAGTGGAATGGCAGCAGAAGCTGGAGAAGGAAGAAGAGAATCTTCTGGACCTGCAGGAAGAGATAAACATACTGGAGATTTCATACGAGAACAAGAAGGACCTTGTTGAATCTGCGATACAGGACTATGAAGAGGCCCTTGAAGACGGCGACGAAGACCTGATAGAGTCGAAAGATGACGATGTGAAAGAGGCAAGGGCTGAAATGGACAAGGTAGAGGACGAGCTTGACGACAAAGAAGACGAATATGATGAAAAAGAAGACTATATCGACGAGATTGATAAGACATTGGATCTGATAAAGGACGAGTGTGTTAGGTTGAGTTAATTATTTTTTTATGCTTCTTTTAAACAGTCTTCTTTCATCCAATCATAGGGCAAGTCTTTGCAAAGTGAGCTATCTTGATTAACTATTGCCAGACACATGGTTCTGTCAGGATCAAATAGTACTTTTTTGCATAGTTCTGCGTCATTCTTTAGCATTGCAAGGTCATAGAAACAACTGTCTCCTAAGCTTCCTTTTCTATTTTCCCAAGGAATCTCTTCACAAATAGAAGGGTTTTCCTTGAGGACTGCAATTTCATGAAGACAATTTATCCGTCTTAAATCTTTGATTTCGTTGCAAAAGTTTTCATCCTTATTTATTACTGCCAAACATTCAGATTTTAGATAATCATCTATTTCTTCGCATACTTCACTGTCATTCAAAGAGATTGCAACTTTTTTATAGCAAATATTTTCGTGCCCGATCGCTTTTTCGCAAACAGACGGATCTTTCTCTTCAATAGCTGCATCTACATAATGCTGGAAAGTAGAATAAATGCAGGTATTGTTTTCGCACCTGCAATCATACATAGGAGAGCACGAGCTTTTGTACATATACATCTGATTTAATTCATCTATGTATGCGCGACTTGCGCATCCATGAGCGCACGGGCTCGATCTGGAATCTTCACTATAAGCCGCTTCTATTATTGTGCAGTCATCGTCTGATTCGCAGTACACGATAGCAGGATTCCCTAAAATACTTCTATTTATTGGTGGTGCCACTTCATCTACAGGGATTTCATCTGTTTGAAATGCCATTTCATTTTGGATAGGTATTTTCTTCTCTTCAACACATCCATTTATCAGAAATAGCGCAGAGATTATTACCAAAACCCCAATAATTATCTTATGATTATCCATCAGAAAGCATGAATATTCTATAATATATAATAGTATGTTTATTTCTTTTTTAATTTGAATATTATATTCCTTAAGAAGATGCTTTTGTCTGTTTTTGGCAACTTTGCATCTATCCGTGTTAGTTTGTACAGGTCTTCTTCTATGTCAGGCTTGAACGTCTTAAGGTCATGGTGCCATCTTTTCAGGCTGTTCATCATGAACTTCCTGTTCTTTGCATAGTGCGCAACTGCAATGAACTTCAATATCTCTTTCATGTCAAGTACGAAGCTGAAAGGATTCCTGTATTTGCAGGGATCGCCGAGCCACCATTCCTTTACTTCTAGTTTTTTTACATGGTCCTTTACAATGGAATCTGCAAGCTTTCTTGGATATTTTTTAAGCTCTGCCTTTAGCTTTGCCAGTATCTTTCTTGGATCATAGACTGGCTTTGATTCAATTATCAGGAACTGCGCATGATCCTGCAGCTTGAGCAGGTTTTTCTTGCTCCTGAAGATGTCATTCACCAGCCTTGTTATCAGTCTTGTTTCTATGACATGCCATCCAATGTCGAGCTTCTTTTCTTTCCACACGCAGATCTCCCAGTAATCGTCTCCGTAAAAGCCAGGATAATATTCTATCTCAAGAAGATCATTCAATTTTTCCTCTAATTCTTTCTTGTGTTTGATGTCTTTTACCAGGACAGTATAATCAATGTCAGAAGTCTTTGTGTGCCTTTTCACAGCCCTGCTGCCGTGCATATAGAACGCGTCAACATACTTTAGTTTCGATAACCTCTTTTTTAGCTCTTTCGTGAGCTTGTCATATGGCATGCCTTATTTTAACAAGAAATCGTATATAAAACTATTGCTTTATACGAAATCTTTATAAAGAAAGTTCCTTCATTCTACTGCATGAGATACCTGTTCGTTCACGGAACATATTGTCACCGAAGGGATTAGGTTAGTTCTATCATTGTTTATTTAATCTTAAAATTACATTGGAGGTTAAAATGAGATTTCAGGATTCAGACTATAAGATTCATGTGAAAGCAATGCGGAAGTGGGAGACGCTTGACGGATTCCCAGAAGTAGAGGGGTACGATTTCGAACAAGAGTTCGATTTTGACAGGTTCATGCAGTCCTACAAGAACATGGGGATACAGGGCACCAATCTTGGCTTTGGGATAGAGATCATAAATAAGATGATAGACGACAAGGCAAAGATCTTCTTGTCCTGCACTTCGAACATGGTGAGCAGCGGGAACAGGGAACTGATAAAGTTTCTTGTGAAGAACAAATTCATCCACGTGCTTGTCATGTCTGCAGGCGGCGTAGAAGAAGACATAATCAAGACATTCAAGCCTTTTGTGCTCGGCTCATTCGATATCTCAGGGAATATATTGTATGAGAAAGGCGTAGGGCGAATAGGGAATATCTTCGCGCCTTTTGACCGTTATTTATATTTCGAAGAGTTCATGAATCCTTTCTTTGACAGGATCTATAAAGAACAGAAAGAAAAGAACAAGATTTTCACACCATCAGAATTCATCAGAGAACTGGGAAAAGAAGTCAACAATGAGGATTCCATTTTGTATTGGGCATACAAGAACAACATCCCTGTATACTGTCCTGCTTTGACAGACGGTGCGATAGGCGACCTGATACATTTCCAGCTGCAGAAAGGAAGAGACTTGTATATTGATGTTGCAAATGACCATCACAAGATCGTGAAGTATGTGCTTGCGCACGAAAAGACAGGCGCTATTTTATTGGGAGGCGGGGTCTCAAAACACTACATCCTGAACGCGAACATCTTCAAGGACGGTCTTGATTATGCAGTATACATCACGACTGCCGGCGAATACGATGCGAGCGATTCAGGCGGTAACCAGCAGGAAGCAATGTCATGGGCAAAGATCAAACTGCAGGCGCCCAATGTGAAGATTATGTGCGAAGCAAGCATTGCATTTCCGTTGATCGTCGCAAGCACATTCGCGAAAAAGTTTCAGGAAACTAAACAATAAAATACAAGATAACAGGTATCAACAGGCAGCCCATGCTGTGGTTCTTTCCTATTCCCAGATAAATAGGCACCAGGCCAAGGCAGGTGCTTACTGCGAGCACGAGCAGTCCGAGGGAACCGCAGAAGACAAAGACCAGCACAGCAATCAGAACAATGATCGCAACAGACAAGTATGTGTAATTTATTTTCTCTATGATTTTTGAGAATATCTTTGCAAAGAAGAGCGACAGGTATGTTGCGATGCCTGCGACAACCAATGCGCACGCTATTATTGTTATCAATTGAGGCAGAGTGAGTTTTCCAAGAATCTCTAGAACAACAATGACTGCGCCGTTCCGCGCTTTCTCTATCGTGAACAAAGTCACCAGACTGATGAGAAAATTGACAGTATTGATCGCACCTTGCAGAATAAGATAGCCCAGCACGCCAATGTCTCCCACCATGATGCTTCCGATGATGCCTGCCTGTGCAGCACCGACGCCCGGGAACAGGCCTGTCATGCTTCCTGCGATGGTTCCGCCGGCAAGAGATTTTGCAATGGTTTTCCTGCCTATCTCCAGATCCTCTGTTATCCTTTGCTTTGGCATCTGCGTCTTCTCGAATAGGCTGTTGAACAGCATTGAGACGCCGAACAGTCCTGACAATAAAGGAAAGAGGGGATCCTTGAACAAGGGGTTGCTTAGAATGAGATAGCCCAGGATCCCGCTCAATCCGCACACTACGAACGCCCAGAATTTGTGGCTCTTTGATTTCTCTTTCAATATCATGAAACCAACAATGACTATCAGGATGTATCCCATGACTGGATTTATCTTTTCAAAGATCGGCGGCAGAAGCAGTATTAATATTGGAATGATTGCAATAGATGTAAGCACAGACAGTAAAGAGCCGATGACTGTAAGTTTGACGCATTCGAATGCTTTGCCTTCAAGCACAAGCTTGTGCGCAGGCATTATTGCAAGAGCAGTGTCTTCGTCAGGAATCCCCAACAGCGCGCTTGGAATAAAATCCAGGAAAGTATGAGTGACTGCAAGACTGATGATGAAGACAGCCAGCACAATCGGCGATACAAACTGCAGAAGTATCGGAGAGATAGAAAGAAGCAGCAAGGCTATCAGGTTCACATGAATGCCAGGAATCAGGCCTGTCACACAGCCGAATGCACAGCCGATGATGATTGCAGTCAGTAAAAGCAGCATTTTTCATAAAATTTATGTGTTTTAATTTTTTCATAGCAAATAACTATGCAACTCTGTTTTTTTCTTTTTTATATTCTAAGATTCGGGCGAATCTCCCCAGGGCGCGCGGCCCTGCTTTTCTTTTCAAGAATTTCTTTTGTTTTGAAACTTCAAATACCTTTATTCTTTATTTTTAGAAAGATTACATTTAAATATGGGTTTTTGTTAACATAGAGCATGAGCATAAAAATGATTCTGATGATAATCCTTGTAATAATCTTATTAATCATTCTTAGCTGTGTTGCGCAACTGGTAAAACCAGGAAAGATAACAGAAAACAGGACAGTCGAAGAGCAGGAAGTACAGGAACAGAAACTGGAGACCTTTACTGAGCCTGCTGTTCCTAAAGAAAGAATAAGCTATACTGTTTATGGCGAGGACATTGTATTTGACTATGAAGGGAAACAGAATATGATAAAGATATTGGAGATCATTGATGAAGACAGTGTCAGGGTCCTGCTAAATGATGAAGAACAAATGTTCACTAAAACAGAGCCTTTCATCTACAATAATCTGAGCATACAACTGACAGGGGCGATGCAGAAAGCTGAGATCCCTGCTGGCCAGGACCTGGTTTCATTCTTTTATGTATCTCCTGAAGGCGGTGTGAAGGACACGCTTGCAGAAGGCGAGTCAAGAATATACAAGAACAAGGCAGGAGAAACCATCAGGATCAAGGTTGTGGCAATCACAGATGCCGAGCCGAGGGCTGTCTTTGAGATCAACAACAGGAGAACAAAAGCAATCGGTGAAAAAGAACAGGACGTGCTGGCTGAAAAAACACTGATGTATGTGATGCACATCTTTCCGAACGAAGCAGGAGAGGTGAAATACAGGCCTGCGATAAAGCTTGAAATCAGGCCTTTAGAATAGATTTAAATACTATTGAATGCTATTTGGCACTAAAAAGGGTGTGTTCATGGCAAGAAAGAATATCTGGCTTACAAAGAAGCAATTGAAACAGAGAGTCATAATTGCCGCAGTTGTAATTATTATTCTTATCCTTTTAGGTTTGTGGATCTTCAGGACTCAGCCTGTAGAAGAGACGATCGAGAATATCACAGAACCTGATTTTGAGCAGGCAGAACAGATAGAGCAGGTAGAGACAGATATGCAGGATGAGGAAGAGATGCAGGCAGAAACAGAAGAAGAGCCAGAAGTCATAAGCAACAGCTGCAAGATCGCGCTAAAGCATGCAGAAGACGAAGTTCTCGATGCGTACAACATCAAAAGAAAAGCAGAATCAAGGCTTGCAGATCTTGAAGAACAGACTGCAGAAGTCAAAAAAGAGGTTGCAGAAGCAGAAGACCTTCTTTCTGACAGTGAAGAAGCTTTGGAAAAATTAAGAGAAAGCTGTACAGAATGATTATTTCAATTTCTTCATTGAATCTTCCAGGATGTTGCTGAATAAGTTTATTTCCCTTTCCTTAACATCCAACGGCGGAAGGACCCTTATTGTCTTGTGTCCGCACGGCGCAAGAAGAAGACCTCTTTTCAGGCTTTCGTAAAGTATCTTCTTTCTTTTCTTTGCATCACTAATCTCGAACGCGTCCATCAGACCTATTCCTCTTACATCTGTTATGTGCTGGGGATTCTTCTGCTGTATCTCTTCCAGCTTCTCCCTTAAAATCTTCCCCATCTTTATTGCATTGTCCAACAGACGTTCTTTCTGGATTATCTCTATTGTCTTATAACCGACAGCTGTGGAGATCGCATTGCCTTCTGCCCATGTGCTGCTCACTCTTCCGTCTTCTTTCGGGAAGAGGTCTTTTTTTCCGACTGCAGCTGCGACCCTTAACGCTTTTCCTGCGCAGATCATGTCAGGCTTGACTCCGAAATTCTCGCAGGCCCACCATTTGCCTGTCCTGCCCATGCCTGCCTGTATCTCGTCGCTGATTATCGGGATGTCGTGCTGCTGCGCAATGTCAAAAACCTCCCTGAATGCGTCAGGAGTGGGAACATTGTAGCCGCCTTCGCCCTGCACAGGCTCTATTATTATGTAGGATATCTCTTCCGGCTTTATTGTTCCGCAGTCCTTGCTCAAGGTCTCTGCAAGAACACTTATCTTTTCGCCTTTCCTGCCCGTCTTGTACCATTGGTTGTTGTTCTTGTCCTTTATCAGCGGATAAGGGAATGAAATAACTTTTGGAACCTGCGGATAGAATGCCCTGTGCTGCCATTTGCTCCTGTTCAAGGAGAGAGCGCCGAGCGTCCTTCCGTGGAACGCACCGTCAAAACAGATGCCGTATCCGTAATTCTTTCTTGCCTGATAGCAGAGCTTGATTGCATTCTCTACTGCTTCTGTGCCTGTGCTCACCAAAAATGCCTGGTCGAACCTGAACTGTTTTGTGATCTCTATCAGTTTGTGATGCAGGTGCGAAGGCGTAGGCAGGCTCAGGTCCGGCTTGTGCCCGTAGCCTGAGATGAAATCAGCGCCTGCGTAACGGTCAGGATCAATGCCTCCCAATTCCCTTGACATCGCAGTGAGCGCAGGATTGTTGTAGCCCAGGGGCGCGCTGCCGACATGAGAACAGAAGTCCATTATAATATTGCTGTCAACATCTGTGAGAAACGGGCCTATTGCAGGAGCTTTCCTGTCCCATACAAAATAAGGATTATAAGTTGACAAAGATGCATACTTCATGTGATAGGAGACCCATTTCTTTGCATTGCTGCCGGGTATTTTCTTAACTTTAGGCTCTATTGTCTCTCTATCCATCATTCAGATACACCTCTTCCTTTTCTGTTTCAGAAGAAATCTTGGTTTATAAATTTATGCTTTATCTGTTTATAAAGAATCCTAATCCCTTTTTTCCAGGACTGCTTTGTAGCCTATCAAGGTGTGCGGCCTGTCAACTTTGGTTACAGGACCTTCTGCTCTTGCCTTATGGTCCCATAAGA
>WJKV01000016.1 GCA_014728875.1 Candidatus Woesearchaeota archaeon
GAGAGCGGCCTGAAGGATCTAGTTGACGCAGGAAAGGATGCAAGAGAAACAATGGACCAGCTGATAAAGGACTTTGACGAGACAGTGGTCGACAAGTGCGTCAGGACCAAAGTAGAGATAAAAGAAAAGTACGGGATGAGGCCTGTTGACTGCGAGTTCATGCTTTTCATGGACGATTACCAGATTGAATACGGCGCCACAGAAGACGGACATTTTGACGGGATGTTCAATCATGGAGAGACCTGTCCGAGGGGCATCAAGCAGGTCAAGATCAAGGGATGCAACTGCAGGCCTGTGAGCATCATAATAAGAGGGCCTGATTATGTTTATTTTGACGAACTCATAGCAAAGCTTGAAGAGATGGTGGAAGACAAGCTCGAGGAGCAGATACAGGATACGATATCAGAGTACGGGCAGGATGCTGCAAAAAAGATAGTTGAAGGCGCATTGGAGGCAGCAGGACATTCTCCGAAGATGGCAGGAATGTTCTTCCAGGGCGTTGCAGTCGGGATGGACCTCGGGAAACCGTTCGGCGATCTTCTGACACAGAGAATTAATGCGATCTGGGATGCTGTTGTGCAGAGAAGAAGACAGGCAGCAGGGGCGGCAGACACGCCGATGCACGAGCATGTCTATCTTAAGGAAGATGATGACTGCGACGAAGCGTTTGTGCAGTTTGATGTTTCCATCATTGTTGAATGCGATGAGAGATATCCAGAGACAGTCCTGATAGGCGAAGGATGGTACACTCCGCGGGAGCTTGGATGGCTGACAGACGCTGAAAGAGCGATCGAGAGGAAAAGGCAGGCAGCAAGGGAGGCTGCGCAGGAAGAGCAGGAAAGACGGGCAGCGCTGCGGGAAGAACAGCAGAGAGAGCGCGAGCTTGCAGAGGAAGAGGCAGAAAGAGAGCGTGAAGAAAGAAGAAGAAAGCAGGAAGAGGAAAGAAGAAGAAGAGAATGGGAGGCAGAACAGGAACGGTTGAGAAAGGAAAGGCTGGAAGCGCAGTGCGAGGAATGCCTTGACATAATAGAGAAGATAAAAGAGAAGAACAAAGAACTTCAGGATGCTTATGATTCGATGGATGCTGCACAGTCGCGGTTCGAAGAGCAGAGAGAGAAAGCATGGGACGCTGAAAAGGAATGGAAGGATGCGCAGGACAGTCTTGATAATTATGACGAGTACCAGGCAGACCCTTCAAACCAATATACAACTTACAACGGCAGGCAGATCAGCTGGCTCGACCATGAACTGATGCAGGCAGGTGCGCAGGAAGCTTTCGAGCAGTGGTCAGCAGGACAAAGAAGCGCAGAATCGGTAGAAGATTATTGGGAGAAACTGAGCGAGTTCGATCCTGTGGAGCTGGAGAAATTAAGGAAAAGGCATAAAGAGCTTCTGCAGAAGAATATCGACAGGAAAAAACAAGAATATGATAATGAAAGAAAAAAACTGGATGAAATCTCAGAAGAGATGAGCGACATTGAGTTTGAAACAGCAAAGATACAGGCAGAGATCGCCAGGCTGGAAAAAGAGCTTGAAGACTGCCTTGAAAAATGCAAAAAGCTTGCAAAGCCGGACGAGACAAGATATGTAACAGGAATAGAAGCCAGGAGACCGTGCCCCCCCGGACAGTTCTATAATGATCCAAAATGCAGGAGACAATGCAGACGGGAAGAATGCAAGCTTGTTGACAGGGAAAGATTATGCTATGCGTGCGGCGAGATAGAGGAACCTTGCGAAGACGATGAATTCTATAATGACAAGACCTGCGCCGGCACCTGCTCAAGGGAATACTGCGTGAAGGTCTATGATCTATGCTATAAATGCGAACAGCCTGCTGCTGCACAGCCTGCAGCTGTGACAACAGGAGCTCCTGCAGAACCAGAAGAAATGAACTGCGAAGAATACTGCTCTGCCCACGGAATGAGCACAGAAAGAGTAGATTATTCTCCTTATGTCCTTGAATACCTTAATTCAAACGGCGTCTGTGCCGCGAGCGCAAGAGTCGAATGGGGAAAGACACGCACCTATGAGAACTGCGTCTGCTATACAACTGAAAAGCCAAAGATAACAATCAATCCTGAAAAGCTCGTGTGCGAGACGCAGTTCGGTCCTGTGCCGTGCGGAGAGGAAAGAACCTTCAGCTGCGGAGAAGGATGCACAGCACATGTGTCGTGCGACTGGGGCGGATGGAAACAGATAAGCCCGACAGAATTCATCCCTACTGCAGGAGCAAGGGTCGCCAAATAGAAAATCTTTATAAACAGTTTTCTTTTTCTGGTCTTATATGCCGCAGTCGCATAACCTGGTATTGCGCGAGACTGGAACAGCCGTTTTTTGCTTCGCAAAAAAAAAACCTGGGGAAAACCAGGATTTTGCCTTGAGGCAAAATCAGCTGAAGAAATCTCGTTTCCTTCGGGATATCCCGGTTCAAATCCGGGCTGCGGCGTTTTTCATAAGCCTTAAATATTCATAATAATTCTTTGAATCATGCCGCAACTAAACTTCATAACAGACGGAAGCAATTATTCTCATTGCATTGACGAGAAGATGCCGGGCGGGCATTTTGTTCCTTTCAAGTTCGAATACTTGTACGGACATCTATATGTTGCTACGCATTATGCATTCGCAAAGATAGTAGAAGAAAGTCCGCCAGGCATATGGGGAAATATAAGGGATACTGAATCTGAAAAAGGAGAACCGGACAAAAGAGCAGCTGATCTGTGGGCAAAACATGACGAGCTCCTGGAAGGCCTCTTGATCGCGCTGGAAAACGGAATAAAAGGCAGACCTCTGAGGGAATTCTTCATAAAACAAGCACTGAGATTCGACACGGACTTCTATAAAATGGTGGAGGACGGACTGAAACTGGACGGTTCTGTGATGCCGTTCGGAGTCGTGAACGCAGAAGGCAGACTGAAGAGAGTACTTGAGAAAAGAGGTTACCAAATACAATTCCCGGCAGGCAGATCTGCAGAAGAAGGAATCCTACAACAAGCGCATTATCTAGGAGTTTAGGATTATTTGTAAAGGGAGATCTTTACTGCGCCAGGAAGATTTACAGACTCATAGCTGCCTTCGGGC
>WJKV01000017.1 GCA_014728875.1 Candidatus Woesearchaeota archaeon
ACCAGGCGAAAAAGAATCTGCATACAGGCAAAGATATGAAGATTGGAAAGAAAAATATGAAGAATGGCAGGAAGAACAAGAATATGAAGAGAAATGCGCGCCTTATGGAAAGCCGGACGGAAAACAGAAAGCACAGCAGAAGAAGAAAGGTGCGCAGGAATCGCCAAAGCCGAGCGGCGACCTGACTGCATATAACATCAACAACAATGACAACAGGAATGCTCTGAAAAGCATAGTCGGTGCCGGCGGGACTCCAAGTGTGGGCCAATTGTTAAGGCAACTTGAAAATGCAAAGAAAGAATGCGACAAATGGTGGAAGATGGCTGACCAATCTGGCGAGGAGCCAGACTCCGAGGAAAAATTAGAAGAAGTCAAGACCTACATCATAAAATCCAAAGGAGCATTCATCCAGGACGCATTTAAGACATTCGAGGACGCAGTCAAATTACAGGCAAAATATTACAGGGAAGCCGGAAACATCGAATGCCAGGAAAAGGTAGAGTGGGGGGAGGCGAATGAAGATATAAAGAAAATCCAAGAAGAAATTGAAAAATATTTAAAAGATTTCAAAAAACATAGCAAAAAAATAAAAAAATTAACTTGTGACGACGGCACGATTAATTCTGCAATGTTCAGAAACAAGATGGTAGTTTCATTTACAGAAACAGACATCTCCTCATATCAAGACTTAGCAAATAGACTTAAAGGTGAGCTCAGTCAAGGAGGAGGCGCGTCAACTGCAGAGAACCGCGCAAATGACAGAACAAATCTGATGTGGATCTTTGCGATTGATGCATACATTCTTGCAATGCTGATAAATGGTGAAGCGCATAATGGTAATGCTGTTCTTGACTGGATGAACTGTCACGCTTTGAAGGATGTGTATGATAAGACCTTCCTGAATCATCACATAAAGAAATTCGGAGACGAGCATCCGTGTTATAAAGAGATAAAGAAAGATCCAGAAGTCAAAGCCACGAAATACGATATCAGCAAGACGCCGATGAAAGGCACTACCCAGGGCGGTATAAGAGCTAGATACACCCAAGACAAGGAAGATAATACTGAATGCTGGTACCCAATATATCTGCAGGATTATGAATACAAAGAAGCAGGCACTCCTGGCTGCAAAAATTGCCTGGATCATCCTGATTATGAGGACACGGAAGCAGTATACCTACCTAAAGACTGCGTAGAGATTGAAATAGAAGAAAAAGAAGGCACTGTTACAAAAGAGACTGCTACAGTCGTCCAAGCAGGAGATGCAGAATCCGCGCCTAAGGCAGGAGGCGGAGCAGCGGGCGGTCCAGGAGGCGGTCCGGACGGAAGCTCTACTGTAGGTGACGATCCTCCTAATACACCAGAAGGCGCGTCTGCTGACGATAAAAAATCACCTAGTTCATCGACAATCACACAGTTACTGACAGGAGATACGCCGGACACAAGCAAGGCAAGGCCTAGGGGACATGCAGCCTCTCTTGAAGTTCCGCCAAAAGCAGAACCCCCAGAACCAGCGCCAGAACCGCCACCACCGCAAAGACTGGACGATAACCAGGGAAATCAGAGAAATCTTGAAGAGAAAAACGGCGTCGAAACAGGAAAGAAGACAGGAACTTCCAGAGGAAAAGGAAGCACAAACATGTGGGCCGATGACAGAAGAGATATCGGCGAGGCAACAGTAGCAGACAAATATTTCGGAGATTTGATTGAAAAAGAAAAAGACATCATAGAGGAAGAAAGGAAAAAACTGCTCGACGAGATCCTGCAGAAACTAAAAGACGGAGAAGAAAGAATAGGCGACAAGAACGGTGTTCCTCAATGGCTCGAAGACATGGAAGACCCTGAGAAAGTATTGGAAGAGCTCAAGGAGAGGCTGCAGCAAGAGCAAGATAAACTCGAGGAAGAAGCACAGCAGAGACTGGACGAATATGAAGCAGGCCTCAGAGAACAGGGAATAAACGTAGAAGAGATATTAGAGAAGGAAAAACTGACTGCAGAAGAAATGGCAATTAAGAGGAATTACGAAAGACTGAAAAATGAAGCAAAAGGAGGAGTCGGTTCTGCAGCTGACCAAGTAAAAGAACAATTTAATAATATTATCGATGCTGAAAATGCTTACGAAGAATTCAGAACCAGTGAGACCGGCAGAAGATTAGATTCTATGAGCAGTGCTTTCAAAAAACAAGGCCATACTATTCTGGTAAAAGACGGCAAGCTGATGGTGGTTCCAGATGGCAAGACAGAAGCAGAGGCTGTCTCTTTCAATGAGTTCCTGTCAGATCCTGACAACAAAGCGCAAATGGAGGCCGCACTAAGAGAACAGTTGAAAGAAGAATACGATGGAGAAGATATTGAAAAAACTCTCAGACAATTCTCTGAGGATACATATCTTAGGGAAGAAGGACTGAAGGAATGGTGGAAACAGAACGAAGCAAAGAAAAAAGAGATCGCAGACAGTGTTAATAATGACAAAACGCTTTGGGACGGCAAGACCTTTATCGAATTCCTTGACGAAAAAGATTCAAAAGAATATAAAAGACTCTACGCAGAACGAAAT
>WJKV01000018.1 GCA_014728875.1 Candidatus Woesearchaeota archaeon
ATAATAGGGGCGCATGCATGGCCAAGAACAGCAATAATGGAGATGTCAATTTTTACAGACAGTTTGCAGAGCGTGCCTTGTTGAGATTGACTGATAAATTCGCCCGTTTTTCTGTATATCATAAGTACAGTTTCAACAGGAGGTCATGCAGGATCAATTGTAAAGGACCAAGCATTTCAGGAAGACAGACTTTATGCAGGATGATCGATTTGACAGGCAATGAAAGAGGCAAGCTGGAATGGTTCAGTTCAGACCAGAGGCATGAGAGAAACAATGAAACAAATAGGAAATTCATCCTGATCTTTTACAGGGACAAGACAGTCAAGGATCAGATAAAGATGGTCGAAGATACGTACAAGTTTGACAGATACGATTTCGCCTGCCATTATGCACCATTGCATTTAGATACTTCCAGATGGTGATAACTCTTTTTCTTAACTCTTGCATAGCTCAGTATACAAAACTCTACACTGGTGCAGTTTTTAGATAATTTTATATATTAATGCAGTTTAAAGAATAGTGCTATGGTCATATTGTTCGACAGGTTTAACCTACCTGAAGATGTGTTCGAGGTTGTCTTCCCGACCGAAAGACAACGGGTTGTTGCGAAGCTGCTTTTGAAACGCATGCAGGATAATGGGGGTATAATTGGGAAAACTGAAATGTCGTTGTTTGCCACTAAATTGCACGACGGCGACCTTGTAGATGATAGAGAAGAGCTTGACCCTTTTAAGCGTTCTGAAAGGCCCAAGATTTCCTATAACAAGAGACAATTCTATGACCGTATTCTTACGCCTATGAAGAGCATGGGCATGATAGAGTATGATCTTTACAAAAAGAATTATAAAGTATCAGATAAATTCAATAAGCTTATGATCAGGATAGGTCTGTTGTGGTTAAGGCAACTGAAACAGAGGTGGTGAGCAAATATGGCTAAGAGATCAAGAGCAATTCCAAAGGCGTCTGCAGCCAGGATCCTGAATATTGCAGGAGCCGAAAGGGTAAGTGATTCTGCAGCTGCGACTTTCGCAGACATTTTAGAAGAAATCGCTCAGGAAATAAGCGAGCACGCAATCAAGATCGCAAAACATTCCGGAAGAAAAACAGTGCAGGGAGGCGACATAAAGCTGGCTGCAAAGGATTAAAGGATGGCAAAGAAAACAAAAAAGAGGCCAAAAGCAACACTTTCTAGTATTATGGACAAGCTTAACAGGATGGACAGGAAACTTAACCGAATCACAAAAGAAGAAATGTCTATTGAAAAAGAAGAAACAATAATAGAGAAAGGAAGATAGAAAAAGAAGTCAAAAAATTAACAGGAAGAAAATACCTGCTTGAACTTGTCAGAGGCGCAGCAGGCGCATTCCTTGGTGTCGGCATCGGAGAAAGACTGCTGGGCGCGTCAAGCAGGGCAGAGACACTACCTTGGATAAACATCATTGGAATCCTAATATTCATACTTGTTCTTTCATCGCTGTTGATATACAAGAACGAGAAAGAACACATCGCAAGAAACGGAAAAATGTTTGTTCTATGGAGACTGGGCGAACTATACTCCATAAGCCTTGCAATGGAAGCCTTGGGTTTGGTTCTGTTCGCAGCATGGCCAGGAACAGGAGAATTATTGGCAAAGTCATTGATTGTAGGCAGTTATGCAGCAATGAGCGGAGCAGTAAGCTTCACGATTCTGGATTAAGCCCAGTAGCAGAGCGGGATTCTGAAGCCTTTGTATGTTCCTGTTAAAACAGGATCTACAATCCTCCTATCCTCTTCAAGCATTCCAAATTCCAATTTCTCAAAGATGCCTGATTCCTTTGCATCCTTGTAAGTGTAAAAAACACCTCTTGGCATTGGATAATCCAGTTCTTCAGGTTTTACCCAACGGATATGAAAAGGAGCAGTTTCAGGGAGACTGTGAATTTTCAATAATTCCTTTTTTATTTCTTCTTCTGTCGGTGGTTTCATCCCAAAAACACGTTCAACCATAGGTTGTACAGCTGATTTTTCCAGCTCTTGCTTTGTCGGTTCTCTGGCCAGATCATTTGCAATTCCTACAAAATAAGCAAAATATTGTTGCTTATCTTTTAGCTCTACCCAACCTTCATCTTCAAAGAATTTTGGCCAACATGAACCGAGCAATCGCGAGTCTAATTCAAGGTCTTGTTTGGTAATACCAAAAACCCACTTTAGCACATGGGCAGATACAGGGATATTTATATGCATTCTTAAAAGCCATTTTAATTCATGCATCTCATCAGTATATTTAACTGGATTTATCCGGAAGGTCTTGCCGAAAAAGGAATTCTTATAGGGCAATTCTATAAATGATTCAGTTACATGCCAGGGACCGGACTCAATCGGCCGAGATATACTCCAACGATAAATAGGCACATGAGCTACTTCCTGCATTGGTTGATGAATAAATCCTTCTTTTCTCATTTCAAGCCATTGATCATAACCTGACGGGTTTTCAAACTCTGGGAAGAATTCTACTTTTCCATATGGTTCTATTATTGTTTCTGGCAATTCATCACGGACAGTATCAAATGTTGCTGTTTTTGCCCTTTCAATCTCTTCTGCAAATATATTAAGCTCGAGATTTGATTCCTTTTCAACCTGCCTTTGCTTTATATCTTCCATATGCCGGGTTAAGGTTTTTAGTTCCATTTTGATCGCCGTGTTATTTTAAATGAAGTAATTTATTAATATTTATGTATGAAATGACTTATATTTTCGAAATATTTATAAATATGTCTTACTTTTTAGTAGATATGCCAGTGAAGACAAAGCTCACATCAAGAAATTTAGATAAGAAAGATAGAGAGATACTGATGATCCTGCAGGATAACAGCAGGGAATCCCTTACAAATATTGCCAGGAAAGTGGGCCTGTCAATAGATTCTGTTAAAAAGCGAATCAAGGAAATGCAAAGAAAAGGCATATTTGATTTCAGTATGCTTAACATCAATCCTAGAGCAATAGGTTTTCCATTGATAGCAGATGTGAAGATCAAACTGCATAACATAACTGAAAAAGAGAAAACCTATTTTATCAGCCATCTTAAATCGCATCCAAGAGTCATCGATCTTTTATCTATAATGGGGGACTATGATTTAACTTGCGTGCTAATAGCAAAAGACACAAATGAATTAGAGAATATGTCCACCGATATAAGACAGAAATTCAGCAACATGATCGCAGATTGGAGAGGAATGTTGATACTAAAAACACACAAGTTTGAGTATTACAATTTAAGTTAGAATTCAGGCGGTCCTTTCTGCTTCTCTTTCGGCTTTTTTTGCTTCTTTCATCTTTTCTGCAGCTGCTTTTCTTCTTTCTTTCACAGCTTCAGAATGCGCATTCTTCAATGCCTCATAGGCGTCTTCATTCGCTTTTTTTATGGCCTTGACATCTTCTGCCTCTTCAATGAACGGCATGTTCACAAGAGCTTCATCTATCTTCTCAAGAACTGCCAGAAAATCATGGTCTTCTTCCAGCAGATCCTCTGTCTGGTTAACCAGGCCTGGGTCAACCTCCAGCTCCTGCTTATGGATGAGCTCAAGCAGATGGTCAAGCTGTTCCATCTTCTTTTTTACATCGCGGATGATGATCCTTATTGTTCTCCTGACTCTGGCTCTTGTTGCATTGTGAAAATGTATGGTCTGGATTAGAATAGTTGAAAATTCCTTTAATTCGCTTACACTAACACCCATTTTTAGAATAAATAGATTATATTGGTATAAAAATGTTTCTATTGGTACACTATACGCTAACTATTGCTCTTCAGAGAAAAACACCAGGTCTTCATAATTAAGAACATCAATGTCGTCTGCGATTCTTGGACAGGCAGTATTGATCCACGCTTTTATGAACGGAAAATTGTTTATCTGCTCTTTCATGACATTGTCGCACAGGAAAAGGAAGAATTCCTTGTCAGGATATTTCTTTTTCAAATCATTTTTCATTTTTTCTGCGATCTTAATATGAGATTGGCCAGGCTTTGTGCTTATCAATATGCCAACTTTATCTGCATGCAAAAACTTTACCCAGTTCTTCTTTATGTTCTTGTTCTCCTTGACTTCTTTTCCATTCACCAGATAAATGGGCTTCCCTAGCTTCCGCAAAGCCAGCGGATGGAACATTCCGCCTCCAATAAACAAGAAAGCATCGACTTTTGCTTTGATCTTCTCTGCATTTTCCACTCTGCAGCCAAGAATCTCGCCGCCGATTACGCACGAAAAACCGTGCGAATCAAGATACTTCTTTATCTTCTTCAAATCGTCAACAAACTGCACAGTACTCACTAACCCTAACTTCTTTGGCAGCTTCTTCAATTTGCTTAGATTAAGTTCCTTCAAATCAAACTCTGCTTTCGCAGGAATAAACATAAGTTCCATAAGAAAAAAGAGAATAAGATTGTATTTAAAGGTTTTTACTTCCTGTACTTCTTCTTAAGATATTCCATGTCTTTTTCCATCAGCTGTTTTGTTTTTTTGTCTTTCGTTATGTTCCTTAATTGGTTCATCCGCCTGATGATTGTCGCATAGCTGTCCTTGTTTACAGCTTTGCTCAATATCCTGTGTCTTGTTGCATCTGACTGTGTCTTTTTCCAGCCGTAAAGGCCGCCCGGCTTCACAGTTGCCCATTTTCTTGGTTTTCTTGGCATTTTCATTCTGGGATTAATCCAGCACACCTCCAGTTCAGTTCTGCAGAACCTGTCTTTTCATAGATGACCATTGCAGGATTGCAGCCTTCTTTTGGAATGTCAACATCAAACCACCAGGTCTGCGTATTTTCATTGTACACGAAATCGCCTGTCAATTGTTCTTCTGTGACATCGCCTGTCAATGCAATTGTTCTTGCCTGTTCGTAAGTATATACGCTGCCTGGACATTGCTCTTCATCTAAATTCAAGCATTTCTGTCTTGCATCGCACCACGCACCTTCTAGTCCGCAAGGACAGTCATCGTAGCAAGTTTCTTCTGCAAGCTTCACTTCTTCTACAAAAGTTCGCCCGCCTGCACTGCACTGCCTTGGATAACTTTCCATCACAGGATTGCCAGCAGCAGCACACTCTTCAAAATTAGATATTGGTTGCATAGGTTCTTCTATTGCACAACCGATTACAAGAAGAGAAACAAGCATCAATAATATTGCAATATATTTCATACAAATGGAAGAGGGGACTTTGGTATTTAAGTTTTTCCAAAAGATTAATATACGATTGTCTCATCACAAAATGGCATGAGATTTTTTTTATTGGTCATAGGTTTGATACTCATCAACACAGCAGTTTCACAGTACGCAACAGGCTGTATTTACTGGTACAATTTCGGGCTTCTGGGTGCGTGGCTGTTATTCGATTACCTGTCGCATCTTAGGGGGAATAATACCGCATTGGATCTGCTGTTCAACAAAAGAACAAAGAAATTCATTATTCTTTTCATCGCGCTTGCAATTTTCGGTTCTGTAATCGAACTTGTAGGAAACGCAGGACTGGGCTTGTGGAGCTACAGCCATCTAACGCCATTTCAATTATATTTCCTAGTCCCTATTTTTTATCCGTTCATTCTGATGTCTTTCAGGGAGATGTTCATGCTTGTCAAGTCCTTGCTCAAGAACTTCACTATGTCAGTAATAGCTACAATAATCCTGGGAATCATCATCTGGGAGATCCCCAATATTTATTCGCAAGACTGGATTTACAGCATACCGCACATCAGCTTTGAAATCTTTCATATCAACATCATTGTAATAATCGGCTGGGTCATATTGATATCAGGCCCGCACTATATTTACAGACTTTTGAAGACAGGAGGATGAAAAATGAAAGCATTGGTTGTATATTTTTCAAGGACAGGAAACACAAAAAAGGTCGCGCAAAAGATCAAGCAAAATCTGAAGTGCGACATAGAGGAAATCACAGATGCTGTGAAACGGCAGGGTACAATGGGCTATATGAAATGCGGCGCTCATTCTTCGCTAAAGATGCGCACAAGAATAAACGCAACAGACAAGGATCCTTCCAGATACGATCTTATAATAATCGGCACGCCTGTCTGGGCCTTCAACATGTCAAGCCCTGTACGGACTTACATCATCAAGAACAGGGACAAGTTCAACAAGGTAGCATTTTTCTGTACATTGGGCGGCAAGGGCAGCAGAAAGACACTGCACGACATGGAGATGAAATGCAACAAAGAGCCAGAAGCGAACCTGGCCGTCTATGAAAGAGAGATCAAAGAAAACAGATTCGCAGATAAAGTCAAAAAGTTCTGCAAAATGCTGAAATAATCACATATTCAGATAAAATATCATAAAGTTCAATACGCCTGCGAAACTGACCCATAAGATATACGGTATCAGGAGATAAGCTGCCGGCCTTGATACTCTATAGAAAGTTATTATTGCCGCAAGTATCATTGCCCACAAGAAGCATAATTCTATGAACCCTCCTAATGGAGATTTCAGTCCGAAGAATATTATTGACCATAATGCATTCAACACTAGCTGTATAAAGAAGAACACCAAGGCAATCTTGACTCCTTTTGTCTTCAGGCCTTTGTTCCATACCAAGAACAGGGAGATGCCCATCAAGATGAACAAGGTTGTCCATACTGGTGCGAATACCCAGTCAGGAGGAGAAAAACTCGGCCTCTGGATAGTAGTATACCATGTCCTGACAGCAGGCGATGTAAAGAAAGAACCGATAACTCCGGCAAGATTGCATACGACAATCGCCAGCAGCAGTTCAATTACTTTTCTTGCTTTTGCTTTTCTTTGCTTTTTCATCTGCAGCCTTCATCTGTTTTACAATCTTTTTTGCCCATGCATATCCAGGATCTCCGCCCCACAGCAGCCACGCAATATAGCCGTTCGAAGGGTTCTTTGAATTTGCCCAGCCAGGCCTCTTGTCTTTCTGGTGCCTGGTGAAATAATTCTTCATCCTCTTTACTGTAGCCGGCGCCATCCTGCTTCCTCGCGCAAGATTCGCAGCCCTGACAATGCCGGATC
>WJKV01000019.1 GCA_014728875.1 Candidatus Woesearchaeota archaeon
GGTTGGGCCTGTCTTGTAAGCGATCATCCTGAACAAAATTACGCAGTACAGTATTTAAGATCGCCAGGCAATGAACTTACTAAGATTAGAAGAGCCTGCCTTTTTTCAATCACTGATGAAGAAATAGATGAAAAACGTTTCGATATCCAATACATATCTTTAATGGCTCCATATCCGGGTTCAGACATGACAGGAATAATGAAAGGATTGGTTAGTGATTTAATAGGAAGCCATGAAAAAACAGAGAGTGCAGAAACTGAAAGAGAAAAAGCATTGGAATATGCAGAAGGCATCACAGCAGAAGTTGAACGCAAAGAAAGAGAATGGCAAAAAGAAAAAGAAGACAGGGACAGAAGATACAATGCTTTAAAAGGAAA
Source organism: Candidatus Woesearchaeota archaeon (assembly GCA_014728875.1). Classification (GTDB taxonomy): domain Archaea; phylum Nanobdellota; class Nanobdellia; order Woesearchaeales; family WJKV01; genus WJKV01. Next base: position 378 of record WJKV01000019.1, read on the forward strand.
TTATGATGCAGCACAAACCAGGATCCGAGAGCTGGAAGCAAGACCTGCTGCTTCTTCTAAAGAGAAAGAAGAATTAGAAAGATTAAAGGCAGAATGTACTGGATTAAGAGAACAGTTATCAAATCTAAGAACAGATTTGAAAGATGAGAAAGAATTCAGTGAAGTTTGTGCAGATGAAGCAGCAATTTATGAAGAAAAACTCATACTCGAAAGAAGAAAAGTTGCAGAATTAGAGTCGCGATTGCCTAAAGACCAGACAATAGTTGTGCAGAGACCTATCTATCTTGTAGAAGATCCTGATGATCCTCAGCTTCAAGCAAAGATCGAGAACAGGCTGGGATTGAATTATCATATAGTCTGCACCATACTAGGTCCTGGCTTCAATATGTTCAGGAATCCAAGATTGTCGTCTTCAAGCCTAAAGAAGAACACTAACGGCAAACTTAATGAGATTAATGCTTACCTTGGCAACGGCAATGAAATAAAGCTAAGAGACAAAGACTACAGAAAACATGTGGATGAATTGATCAAAGGCGGCGCGATTTTGGACAGCCGGGGTCTTACTTTGATGAAACCCGATGATATAAGGGATCCTCTTTTGAGCAAAGTGGTCGAACTGCTGTACGAAGCAAAGAGAGAAGCAGAAGGCTAAGAGGACCGGATCTTAAGGAAGCAATAGAAGCAATGAAAGACTTTCCTGGTTTGTCTGGCAGCTTGACAATGAGCCCAGACGGAGCAGTAAGGACAATCACAGAACAAAAGTTCAAGATAGAAAATGGCAAGTATGTGAAAATTTAATTTTTCTTTCTTTTTTCTTGTTCTTCTAATCTGTATTTTGCCATTCCTCTTTTTAGGTACAAATCGACTGCGAGATGGGCGACTATCTCGTACAGTTTCATCTCATAGAATCTTGTGTTCGGGTTCAGTTTTGATACGTGGTCATAGAATGTCCGTCCGTCAGGCATCGGAAGCTCTGCAAAGGCCTGCAGTTTCATGTCTTGCTCATCGTCAATGTTTGTCACTATTTCCTCGAGAGCGTCCTTCACTGTCCGTTCTTCTTTTCCATAGACGTCGAACAACAAAGCGTTCCGGATCTCCATGTCCACCTTATAGAGAGGTCTTTTCCTGCGTTTGCCCGCCGGCCTGAAGATGACTGCGCCTGCATCTTCGAATTTTTTCAACAGGGCAGGATCCCATTCTTTCAGCTTGTGATAGGCTCTGGAAGAAGGCATCTCTGTCTCCAGGTATGTGATCTGCCTGGTAATTATTCTTTTTCTAAGTATCTCAAGATAAAACAGGGCCTGCGCATGATTTCTTCTGCCGTGCTTAAAAATAGTTTCTGTGACATGCCTGAAAATACCGCATTCATACATAGGATGAAAATAAGAATTCAGTACAGGATCAGGATAGTATTTTTGCAGAATCTCTTTAAATTCTGTCTCTGTCAGCTTTCGTTTAGTACGGGGTTCAAACGCAACATTCTTTTCTTCTGCTCTTTTCAGGATGCTGTCAACAACATTAAGATCCAGCAGATCTCCTCTTCTGGCTATTATGCTGATATCACTTTCATCAAGTCTGCCCGCATTCTTTGCTTCCCTTACCATTATATCACTTCTTTATCTCGCTCACAACCAGTTGTCTTCTTCCTTTATAGCTGTCTATCTTGCCGGTTATCTGGACAATGTCGCCCTTTTCTATGCTGTCAATGCTGGTATCTTCAAACACAACTGCTGGGATTGTTTCTCTGCTGGATATATGCAGTATGTTTATGCCGCCCAATTCCTCTATCTCCTCTATTGTGCCTTTTATCTTCACGGTCCCTTCATCAATGTGCTTCGCTCCAAAGATGCTTGTCTGTTCTATCTCTGCAATATTGGAAATCAGGAAAATCAGAAATATTCCTATCAATGCGCATATCAATGCTATCTTGAACAAGGTTTTCTGCTTCATGAAAATAATGTTTTGAAGTGAATATTTAAATCTAACACAAACCTTTTTAAATAGCCGGAAGCTCTTAAAAAAGAACCGGTGGGGTCAGATGGCGAAGATACATAATTTCAAGACAACAAAGGACATAAAGATAAATGACAGAATAATCGACCAGATAATAGGCCAGGACGAAGCAGTCGATGTCATGAGAAAGGCTGCAAGGCAAAGAAGACATGTTCTGTTGATAGGCCAGCCAGGCACAGGCAAGTCCATGCTTGGAATGGGGCTGGCAGAATTATTGCCTAAATCAGAGCTCAAGGATGTCGTGAGCTTTGCGAATCCGAATGATGAGAACATGCCTTTGATAAGAGAGATACCTGCAGGAGAGGGCAGGAAGCTGGTCACGCAGGCAAGGTTCAAGACAGCCAATATTTTCAGCGGAAAGAATCTTTTCTTTTTCATACTTGTGATAATCGCGATGATCGCGCCGTGGTGGGTGCTACAGAAATACCAGTCAGAGATAATGTTCGCTGCTTTTTTCATCGGCGGAATGCTGTTTCTTGCTGCATTCATAATATTCCTTAACCTTGGCGTGAGAAGAGGCGCGAGCAGCGGAAGCCAGGTGCCCAAAGTCATTGTCGACAATTTCAACAGGAAAAAAGCACCGTTCAATGACGCGACAGGCGCTCACGCAGGCGCATTGCTGGGAGATGTACTGCATGATCCGTTCCAGTCAGGCGGATTAGGAACTCCTGCGCATGAACGAATCGTGGCAGGTATGATACACAAGTCCCATCTTGGAGTTTTGTTTGTTGACGAGATAGCCACATTGGCGCCGCATACACAGCAGGAACTATTGACATCACTGCAGGAGAAAAAGCATCCTATCACAGGACAGTCAGAAAGAAGCGCAGGCGCAATGGTAAGGACAGAACCTGTTCCGTGCGATTTCATCCTTGTCGCAGCAGGCAATGTCGAGACTGTCAGGCACATGCATCCTGCATTGAGGAGCAGGATAAGGGGCTATGGTTATGAGATATACATGAATGACACTTTTGAGGATACAGAAGAGAACAGGTACAAGATTGCGCAGTTTGTTGCGCAGGAAGTCAAGAAAGACAAAAAGATACCGCATTTTTCAAAAGCTGCAATTGACACGATAATAAAAGAAGCAAGAAAAAGAGCGAGCCGGAAAGGCAGGCTCACCTTGAGATTGAGGGAGCTGGGAGGACTGGTGAGGACTGCAGGGGACATCGCAGTTGAAGAGAATGACAAGATTGTAGAACCAAAGCACATAGATCTTGCAAAGAAGAGCGCAAGAGCGCTCGAAGAGCAGATAGCTGACAAGTTCCTGGAAAAGAAAAAGGAATATGACATTCTCATCACCAAAGGCTCAAGAATAGGAAGGGTGAACGGCCTTGCTGTCATAGGAACCGCTGCGCACAGCGGCATCATCCTGCCTATTGAAGCAGAAGTCACGCCGGGCGGAAAGAAATCAGATGTTATCGCAACAGGCAAGCTTGGCGACATTGCAAAAGAGGCGATAAAGAATGTCAGCGCGATCATCAAGAAATACTACGGAGAGGATATAAAGGAAAAGAAAGACATCTTTGTCCAGTTCCTGCAGACATATGAAGGTGTTGAAGGCGACAGTGCGAGCATAGCTGTCGCGACCGCAATAATAAGTTCTCTTAAAGGTCTGCCCGTCAAGCAGAACTATGCAATGACAGGCTCGCTCTCTGTACTTGGGGAAGTTCTGCCTGTCGGCGGAGTGTCAAACAAGGTGGAGGCTGCGATCGACGCAGACATACCGAACATAATAGTGCCGAAAAGCAATATGCAGGACATTGTGCTCGACAAGGAAAAACTGAAGAACATAAAGATAATCCCTGTAGAGACCATAGGCGAAGTGCTTAGGAACGTGCTGGAATATAAGGGAAAGAGCAAAGTCATAAGCAAGATAAAATAATTTCATAAAGCATATAAATCAAGATATAAACTTAAGGGTGTGATGTCAATGAAAAGAATTGTTGTTATTTGTTTGTTCGTTATTCTTCTAATCAGTGTCACTGCCTGCCAAAAGACGCCGGAAGAAAAATACAGAGAATTCTCAGAAGAGATTGTCAATGAATTCGGAAAAGAGCTTGCGACTGAACAGGCATACATTGGACAGAGCATAGATAGAGAAAAAAAAGTGATGGTGTACGAGAACCTTTTTGAGCTGAACAATGCGTCCCTTGAGAAAGCAGGACAGATAGAGGTGCCTGAAAGGTACGCAGAGGCGCACGAGCATCTTCTGTCTGCCCTCAGGAAGATGGCTGACTATTATGCAGGCGCTGCATTCTTCCAGAATCAATGGATACAGATAGAGGCTGACCTTGAGAACCTGAACAACCAGCTAGAATCCGGATGGGTCGACCAGAGCAGGGTTGATTATTACAACGAGCAGAAAGTCGTGCCGCAGGAAGAAAGAGCGGATGTCCTGCTGCAATTGAAAACCGATGCCCAGGCAGACATGAACAAATACCTGGAATTCTTAGAAAAGACCTGATTTCAGCACGATCAAAAGCGCTGACAAAAGGAACAATACAGAAAGAATCAATACAGGCACTATCACTGCGAAAGCTGCCCTGCTTGTCTTCATCCTTTGCAGGGATTTGAGTCCTATAACCATCAGAACAATATTGTATACAAAAGGGATTATGAACAGGATGCCGAGTATAGGCACTAATGCAAGATATGCAATCAAGATGCCTATAGTGAGCGAAGGCGTGCTTCCGTAGATTACTGCCTTGAAGGTCTGCACAAATTCTGCGTCTTTCTTCAGGAACCTAGCAAACAAATGCACAAGGCCTGCGAATCCAACAATTATCGCGATAGCGACCAGCAGTCCCATCAGTATGCCGAACGGAATAAGGACAAAAAAGAACAGACGGTCCATGCCTCGTAATGTTGATGAAAGCAGAACATCGCTTACCAGGGTGGCAGGCAAGGTCAGCACAGAGAATATCACGAACAACAATGTATAATAAAGCAAAGGCTCAAGATAACTTTCATGCCTGACCCTGTCGAAAATAAATTCAGGGTCTGTCAACAACAGCTTGATCTTAACCAGTGAATATCCCAGGAATCCCATGAGAAAGAGTTTAATATTATAGGTATTTAAATTTATTGTTTACCAACTGACTTCAATATCGTCTGTTCTTTCGTACGGATCAATAGGCATGTCAATGTCGTGCCTCACTCCTGCCTTGAACATCTTCAGACCCAGGTGCGCGATCATCGCAGCGTTGTCAACATTGTACTGGTTCTCCAGGACAAAACATTCTGCTCCTCTTTCTTCGCACATCTTCTTTGCCATGTCCTGCAGACGCGTGTTGCAGGCAACCCCTCCGCCAAGAAGAAGTTCTTTTTTTCCGCAGTGCGCCATCGCCCTCTCTGAGACTTCAAGAAGCATTGCGAAAACTGTCTCCTGCATGCTGTAGGCAAGATCCTCTGTCTTGTGCTTGCTTTCATCAAACAGCCTCTTCAGCTTTGTAAGTATGCCTGAAAAAGAGACATCCATTCCTTTGACATTGTACGGAAGTCTGATGTAGTTTTCAGACAAGTACGCCATCTTTTCCAGTTTAGGCCCTCCTGGAAAACCCAGGCCTATGTATCTGGCAAAAGTGTCAATAAAATTTCCGATCCCTGTGTCTAGGGTCTCTCCGAACACCCTGTATTTTCCGCCTTCGAATGCAATTACCTGCGTGTTTGCGCCGGATACATAAAGAAGAACAGGATCCTTTGCTTTTGTGAGAAGCTTGCCTATCTCCAGATGCGCGATGCAGTGGTTCACGCCTATGATTGGGACGTCATGCAGAACTGCGATGGAACGTGCGACATGCGCGCCTATCCTCAGTGTGTGGCCCAGGCCGGGAGCATTGCTGAATGTAATCAGATCTATGTCTTTGATTGACAGGCTTGCTTTTTCAAGCGCATCTTTCACAATAGTATCGAATTCTGCCACATGATGCTCTGCAGCTTTCTGCGGCACTATGCCGCCTGACTCTGTAGTATAGCTCTTTTTGATGTTGCTCAAAACTTCCTTGTTTCTTATCACTGCAGCGCCAAAGGTATGTGCTGTGGATTCTATGCCTAAACAGATCATACCACCACTGATTGATAAAGGCATATTTAAAGGTTATTTGGCATAAAACAGTGAAAAAGCATAGATTTATAAACCGAGATTTCTTTTAGAAAGGCCAAGGGGGTTGTTTATGGCGAAAAAGAACTATTTTTCAACAATTACTGCGAAGGCATCAACGACTGCAAAGAAAAAGATAACATACAAGAAACAGAACGACTACATCAAGTGCAGCCACTGCAGCCAGAAAATAAACGAAGGGTGTGATTTTTTCACCTTGGAACTGCACTGGAAGATAAAGAAAGCGCCAGATGTAAAGAACTTCTGCAGTCTCAGCTGCCTGAACAAGTGGACCAAGTAGACTGGAAAAGGAAAAACCCAACATAAAGATTTAAATATTCATTAGTTAGAATTCTATGCAATGGGGGAAAATAAAAGAATATTGGATTTGAATCCTATCTACAGAGAATTATATTCAAATAGCTTTAGAAGAGCGTTTAATACTGCAAATATTTCTTTCAGTGACCTGTATAAAGAATGGCGTTCAATCATCAAAAGGCTTGATAATGATTTCAATCTTGGCCTTGGCATTCTGGAAAATTTATTGATTGAAGAAAGCCAGGAAAGCCATGAAAGTTTAAGAGAAGTCTTTTTTCCCGGAAAAGTTGGAGCAATACCTCTTGCTACGCAGATCTTAGAATATAATGCTTTCATTGCTGAGATTGATTATCTATCAGCACCTTCTGAAGAAGGACCACGCTATGCCGGAAGCAAGAGCATGCAGGAAAAAGCAAGGATTTTGATGCAGACTCCGTATGACATTGGATTCTTGGAACCGTATTGGGAAGCAAAAAAGCTTATTGCCGGAGACAGAAAAAAGAATTCAGATGGAATAAACGAAGAGTTTGAAAAATTGGAAAATAAATGCAGAGAATTTAAAGCGGCTCTTGAAAAAGAACACGACATAGATTTCACAAGAATAAAAAATGAGATCTTGAACAGAAGCCAAGCTTATTTGATAGAATCTTTGAGTAGAAATAACAATGCTGCTCCTTTTATTGCGCAGATGTTTGAATTTGAGGCGCTAAAAGCAAGAAGAGGATGCAGCCCTGACAGAGAACAGGCCTATATGGGCGCGATTTCTATAGCTATGCATTTTTATTACAGTGCTAAATGACCCTGCTCACATGCTCGTTCTTTTCGATCCTGATTACATTGTCAACAAAACTTTCTATCTTGTTCTCGTGCGAGACGATGACGACCTGTCTAAGGCCGAGCTGGTCGAGCACCTCCCTCATCCTGTCCAATTGTTCTGTTGAGAACCCGTCTGTGGGCTCGTCAAGGATCAGAAGATCCTTTGTGTTTATGTTCTGGATCAAGTTATTTATCACCTTGTTCAGGGAAAGCCTGTACGCGAGGGCGACTGCTGTTTTTTCGCCTCCGCTCATGTTCTCAAGCTCTATCTCATAACCGTTCTGCTCGATCACGGGTGAGAATTCGTCGTCGAGGCGGATGCTGACGTTCTCGTCAGGAAGAAGGATATTGAACCAGTCCTGGAACAAGGTGTTGAACTCGCCGTGCACCTGCTGCATGACATGCTTCTCCATGGTGGACATCAGTTGCATAAAGAAGTCGTTCAGCCAGTTGTAGTACTGCTTTATCTTGCGCAGTTTCTGTTTTGCTTTTTCCTTCTTTTCCACTTCTTTCCGTAGATGCAGGACTATTTCCTCATGATTCCTTATGTCCTGCTCAAGAGTGGCTTTCTGCACCTCTATATTATGCGTGTTCTGCTGCTGTTCGTCCTGTTTTTCTTTTTGCTGCTGCAGCTGCCTGTTCAATTCTTCGATGTCTGAAAGAAGGCTGAGCTCTTTGTTCAGCTGAAGCATCCTTGAATTAAGAGAGCCTATCTCCTGCTTCAGTTCCTCCTGTAGTCTGCCCAAGGTATTCAGCCTGTTCTGCTTCTCCTCTGTGCTTTCTGTAAGGTATTTTTCTTTCTGGATCGACATGTTGTATTGCTCATTCTGTTTGCGCACCTCTTCTATCTCTTTCTCCAGGACCTGCAGTTCATTCTCATGCTTTGCTTTTTTTGCCTTGTTCTGGTCGATCTGCGAATAGATATTTTCAAGAGAGGCCTTTGCCACAAGCTGCATCTCTTTCTTGTGCTCGTCGCTGACAGGCTGCCTGCAGGTGGGGCAGTCGTCAAGCTCAAGAAATTTCTTCTGCTCTGCTTCCAGATGCTGCTGCTTGCCGTGCAGTCTCTGCAGGCTGTCGTTCACCTCCTGATACTGCTTCTGTATAGATTTCTTTTTTACACGCAGCTCTTCCAGGTCAGTGTCTGGCTTTTTCAGCTTCAGGTTTGAAATGTCATAGTATGTCTTTTTTATCTCCTGCTGTATCTTTTCTGTCTCTTCATTGTTCTTTTCCCTGTATGCGATCTTTTCCTTCAGCGTCGCCTGAGTTACTGAGATCTCTTTTTTGATATTGTGATGTTTCTGGGATTTTTCTTCCAGCTCTTTTACCTTTTGCCTCATCTCTGACAGTTTTTCTTTCTCTGCCTTCAATCTCGGCAGAAGAGCCTGCATTTTATCCTGCAGTGTCTTGAGGGACTGCTGTTTGTTCTCCAGTTCTATCTTTTTTTCGTCAAGCCCTTCCTGCTGTCCTTTGTAAAGATTCATCTTCTCCCGCAGATGCTTGACGTATACTGCAGTGTTCTCTCTTATCTTCTTGTATTTGTCTATCTGAAAAACCTTTCTCAAAGTATCAAGCCTGGATTCCTTGTCATCCAGCAAAATCTTTTTCATTGCTTCCTGCGGAGTATAGA
>WJKV01000020.1 GCA_014728875.1 Candidatus Woesearchaeota archaeon
ATTAATAATAAGCTTGATAATAATTGTAATAATAATAGGGGCTGTCTTCTTTCTGTTTGTTCCTGAAAAGGCAGCTGCTGCTATTCTTTACATTGATGAAGGCACAGTCGAGATCAACACCGGCTCTGGATGGAAGGCTGCATCGGACGAGATGGAACTGAAGGAGAACACAGAAATCAGGACCGCAGAAGGCAGGGCGACTGTTGTCCTGTATGACAGCGAGATATTGAGGCTTGAGCCTGACACGCACATCAAACTGAAAGACCTGAACAAGGAAAACATTGTTGTCAGGCAGGAAACAGGCGGGACCTGGAACAAGATAATGAAGATGACAGGCACAGAAGGCTATGAAGTAGAGACTCCTGATACTGTCGCCACAGTGAGGGGCACCGAGTTCGGGGTACTTATTGCTGGGGCCTTGTCAGAAGTCTTTGTCGAGGCAGGAAATATGAATGTTGCGCAGAAAGGAGACGATAAAATATTGGGAGAGATCGGCCTTACAAAAGGAGAATCTGTCGAGGTCAAGAAAGGAATCAGGGAACTGGTGAAGTCAGAGCTGAAGGAAAAGCATCTGGAGATGATCAGAAGGAACAAGGCAGAAGACCTGAAGACCATGAGAAAGATAAGAAAGAATATTGTGATGAGGAACAAGCTTGCAAGATTAGGGATGAAGATAAAGAAGTTCACAGAAAAGAATCTTGACGATTCTCTTGACGATCTTGACAGCGGAAGGGCCGGCCAGGAAAAGGCCAATGAATTGATAGACAAGATCCCTGGTTATTCAGAAGAAAAAGAAAGATTCAAGGAGCTTAACAGAAAGATCAGGGAAAAGGTCAAGGCGGGGCAGGTTCCTCAGGAGCTGAAAGGAAGGCTTGCGGCTGTAAAAGTAAGGACAGGGGAAGAAGTGCAGGAAAGGCAGGAGCTGAAAGAGAGAATGGAAGATGTGCTGGATCAGGGAAAGCAGGTCAAGGAAAAGCTTGAGGCCACAGCTGAAAAGATAAGAGATGCTCCTGAAAAAGTCAGGGAAGAGATCCAGGAGCTGCGGGAACCAGAGGAAGAAGGACAGAAGCAAGAACTTGAAAGGCAAGATCAGACCGCAATAAACGAAGAAACAGACAATACAGGGACGATAGACGATGGAACCGCTGACAGCAGAGAACAGATACAGATACAAAGAGAGCCTCTGAGATAATGCTGTTGAAAAACAAATATTTAAACCATCTTTTGATTGCAATAGGCATAGCAGTGCTGCTGGGCCTGTTGTTCAATTTCAATTTCTTCCAGGGCTGGGAAGTAAGGCTTGACGATTCCTTGTACGGCGGGGAGTCCGTGCTCAAGGACATTATTATTGTTGCAATAGATGACAGAAGCATCCAGGCGATAGGACGATGGCCCTGGAACAGGAGCGTCTTCATCGACGTTCTTGAGCAGCTGAACGAATCGGCTGTGACAGGCATCGATGTTGCGTTCTTTGAACAATACGATGAAGAGATTGACAGGAAGCTTGCAGAAAGCATAGAAAAGAACGGCAATGTTGTTCTGCCTGTCGAATATCTTTTTGAAAAAGAAAAGACAGAATTATTAGAGCCTATACCTGTGCTAAAGGATGCAGCAGCAAGGCTGGCGTTCATAAATTTCTATACTGACTCAGACGGCGTAACAAGAAAAGTGCCTCTTGACATTGATGGAAGATACGACAGTTTCACAAGCGAAGTCTACAGCCTTTACCTGAACAAAGAATTCAAATACCCAAGAGACAGTCTTTTGGTCAATTTCGTAGGCCCGCCGAGGAGCTTCAAAACACTTTCTTTTATCGAAGTCATAGAGGGCAAAACAAGCAAGGCTGATTTCAAAGACAAGATTGTTTTCATCGGCGCGACATCGCCTGATCTGCACGACGACTACATTGTTCCTACGAGCGAGGGAAAAGCAATGCCCGGTGTTGAGCTGCATGCAAACGCATTGCAGACGATGATCACAAAGGATTTTCTGACGCGCCTGAACTATCTCTATGTTTATCTGTTGATTTTTGTATTTTGCCTGCTTGTTGCGATTGTCTTGACAAAGATGAAAATATCCTACGGGACTTTTGTCTTGATAGGCTTAGGTGTTGTTTATCTGTTTTTGGTATTCAGATTTTTTGACAAAGGAACAATCCTGCCGATCATCTATCCTTTATTGTCGCTTGCTCTTCCATACGCAGGGATAGTATTGTTCTCTTATTTTTATGAGGAAAAGACAAAGAGATGGGTCATCAATATCTTCGGCAAATATACTTCAAGGGCTGTTGTCGACGATATCCTGACAAAAGCAGAAAAAGACCAGATTGACCTGAAAGGGGAGGAAAGGGAAGTGACATTATTGTTCGCAGACATCAGGGGATTCACTGCAATGTCAGAGAAGATGACAGCCCACCAGGTTGTCGAGATGCTGAACAAGTATCTGAGCGAGATGACTGAAAGCGTATTCAATCATGAAGGTACGCTTGACAAATACATAGGAGACTGCATAATGGCCATCTTCAATGCGCCATTGGAACAGCCTGACCATGCGATGCTCGCAGTACAGGCCGCGCTCGATATGCAGGAAAGAATCAGGAAAGTGCAGACAGTCTCAAAGGATGTGCCAAAAGTCGATGTGGGCATAGGCCTCAACACAGGGCCTGCTGTCATAGGAAACATAGGCTCGCAAAAAAGGGTGGATTACACTGCTATCGGTGACACTGTAAATACTGCGAGCAGGATGTGCAGTCTCGCCGGCAGAGGAGAATTGATAGTGACTGAAAACACTTATGAACTGATAAAAGACAGGGTAAAGGCAAAGAAGCTGGAGCCGGTCAAGGTAAAGGGCAAGGAAAAGCAATTGCAGGTCTATCTGATTGAAAAAATCCTGTAAATTTTTGGGATTTTTTCCATATACAACTCTGAAATCTATATATAAACCCACCGTAAGGTTTATATACCAACCCCTTATTAGCCTTGTTATCTAAGCTGCCAAAAAGGGGTATCTGGAGAATAAAATGAATGTCAAGGCTGAGCATAGAGTACAAAACGGAAACGGATTCTGTCCTAATATAGTCAATATCAAGAAGGGTTTTGGTTTAATCAAGAAAAAGGTTGAAGTGCCCACACAGAATGTTCCCCTGAGCCTCCCAAAGACTGTTGATTCTTTATGTCCTGAATGCCTGTCAAGGATTTCAGCCACTATATATGAGGAAGGCGGAAAGATCTGGATGAAAAAGAAGTGCGAAAAGCACGGCGAGTTCAAGGACCTTATTTATTCTAATGCAGAATTATACAAAAAGATTGAACAGTGGACATTCGAGGACGCTCCGGGACTGAACAAATGGATTGTTAATAATCCTGAATGCAATCTTAACTGCGGATTATGCAATAATCACCTGAGCGTAGGATGCCAGGTCACTATCGATCTAACAAACAGATGCAATCTGAATTGCCCTATATGTTTCGCAAATGCAAACAAGACAGGAAAGGTTTTTGAGCTTACAAAAGAACAGATAGATCTTACTCTGGACAATCTGGACAAGATAGATCCTAAACCTGGCGTTGTCATGTGGGCGGGCGGAGAGCCTACTGTCCATCCCCATTTCTTGTACGCCTGCGAGCAGGCAAAAAAGAAAGGAATTGGTTATATACTTGTTGCTACGAACGGCATCGCCATCGCAAACAGCCTTGAATTCGCAAAGAAAGCCAAAGAAGCAGGCGCTGACTGCCTGTACCTGCAGTTTGACGGCATCGGAGACAAATATTATATCGGAACAAGGGGCAAGCCGTTATGGGAGACAAAGAAAAAGGCAATCGAGAACTGCAGAAAGTCAGGACTGAAAGTAGTGCTTGTACCTACTGTTGTGAAGAATGTCAACGGCGATCAAGTAGGACCTATCCTTGATTTTGCAATTAAAAACAGCGATGTTATTGTCGGCATCAGCTATCAGCCGGTCTCGATCACAGGCAGGATCAAATATGAGGAAAGGATGAAGATGAGGGAGACCATCAGCGATGTGTGCGACGATATTGAAGAATATACGCACGGATTGCTGAAGACAATGAGAGACTGGTATCCTCTTGCCATGGCCAGTCCAATAAGCAAGCTATTGGCAAGATTGTACGGTCATTTCATATTGAGGCCATCATGCCACAGCAATTGCGGATTAGGAACATATTTGCTGATAGATCCAGAAGGAAATCCGTTCCCTGTAACCAAGTTCATAGATTTCGAGGGCTTCTTTACAGAACTTAACGAATATCAGAAGAAAATAAAGACAAAAACAAAATTCAAGGCATTGAGTGCGCTGAAAGCATTCCAGCTGATGAAGAAATATTATAAGAAAGAAGAAGCGCCAAACGGAATGAGCTTCTTGAAGATGCTCAGGATTTTGGATAATCTTATAGGGCCGAGCTCGAAAGCAGTCCCTTATGAGCAAAGGGAATGGAAGATGATGCTTATCATGAGCATGCAGTTCCAGGACAGCTACTGCTTTAATTTCGACAGGATAAAGAGATGCAATATCCATTACAGCGCTCCTGACGGAAAACTGTATCCGTTCTGCACGTACAACAGCGGACCCTGCTACAGGGAAAAAGTCGAGAGCAATTTCAGAGTGCCGCTAAACGAATGGAAGAAAAGAGCAGCGCAAAACGCAAAAAAATAAAGAAGAAAATAATTTCTTTTATTCTATTTCATATGCAACGCTCACATAAGCCCTTACTGTGATGTCTTCCGGACTTATTGTGGTAGGAGCTGCCATCTCGTCCATGCCTGCTTTTGCAACAGCCATCTCTGCGTATCCTCTGACAGGATAGACAGGGCTCGTACCGCTCTCGCTGATAGTGAAGATCTTTCCTAGCTCGACTCCCATTGCGCCTGCGATCGATTCTGCCTTTTTGTTTGCTTCTTTTCCTGCGAGCTCAAGCGCCTGTTTATTGACCTCATATTTCTTTTCAAGGCTGAGACCGAACTGGATCCGTTCTATGCTGTTTGCGCCCGCTGCGACAGCGTCATCGATTATCTCTCCTACCTTGTCAAGCTTTGTCGTCTCTACCTTCAGCACGTGCTGCTGTGTGTAGCCTATGATCTTCCTTCCTCTTTCCCAGTCGTACTGGGGGTTGAGATAGTATCTGTCTGTCCCTATGTCTTCAGATTTAATGCTGTTCTTTTTGAGGCTGGACATCACTGCATTTGTTATGTCCCTGTTCTGTGTCTGTGCTTCTTCTGCTGTTTTTCCCTGTGTCTCTATCTTGATGTACATGTCAGCCTTGTCCGGCTGTGTCAGGAATTCAGACTCGCCCTTCACATTTATTGTGGGTATCTGTTCGCCCTGCCTCAATGTGAGTTCTCCGCCCGCTATTGTCGTTGAAGGCTTTGGCTTGTAAAAGACCATTGCCACAGAAGTCAGTACCAGACCTATCACTAGAATCAGGATGATTATTCCGCTCAAACCAATGTTTTTCATTTTTGTTTCCTCCGCATTTTTATCATTTTTGTTTCGAATTTGTATTTGATCTGTTTAATTTTATATGTAGTATTTAGTAGACCGAGCATATATAAATACGTTTTTATATTTTCAACCAGAATTGAAGTTATCAGATAAGAGATCCATTATAATATCATATTATTATGCTTTCGCTAGTATTGACACAAAGGGACAATAAATGTTTAAATAAACACCTGCATTCTACCTATTCAATAGAAAAACGGGGTGGTAACAATTCCAAGGAAAAGAATTTTGATCTGCATGTTATTGATTGCGATAATCTGCACTATTTCTGTGTCTGCTATTGTTTCTGCAGATTTGACTGTTGTTGAGCGCAAGAAAAAAGGCAATTTCATAGAAGAGACTGTCATAAGAAAAGAACCAGCAAACGAACTGATAAAACTAGGTTCAATGACCAATATCATGGACGCCTTCAATAAAAGGCTGCCTGTTGTCTGCGAATATGAGATTGACAAGGAAAGATTCAGATTGTATGCAAGAGACAGCGCGGTAAGGATCGACCAAAAGATGAGTATTGACAGCAGGCCTGTGACATTCACTTCATTATACAAGAACAAGAGAATCTACCAGTGGACAGTTCCTGGAACACCGGAAGGCACTGTCATTGACCAGGGCATTGCATTGGATCTGCTCGGCAGGAACTGGGCGCGCAGCACAAAGAAATACAATTTCTATCCTGTTGATTACATCCTGAAAAAGGCTGACAATGCAGTATGCTTGTTATCTGCAGTTCCTTATGAGAAATTCATGCTGCCGGAACAATACAGCTGGACAGACATCGGAAAAATCTATTTTCAGATGAACGGCATCTACAGGTATCCTACCAAACAGGTAAAGACAAAGCAGGAATGGAAGTAACATTTATATAGTCTTCATCCATGCTTTTTCTTGAGGTGAATGCTATGAAAAAAATGCTTATTGCGATTGTACTTATCAGTTTGTTTATTCTGGCGGGTTGCGCAAAGCAGGAAATAGAGCCTGTTGTCGAAGAGACAGAAGAACCTGAACAGATGCAGGAAACAGAGACAGAGATGCCGGCTGAGGAAACAGGAGCAGAAGAGATGCAGGAAACTGAAGCAGAAACAGCAGAAACAGATGTACAAGAGATGGAAGAGCCTGCTGAAGAAGAAGAGATGGTAGAGGAAGCGGACATAAGTGAAGCTGCAGGAGAGCTGGTATTTGATGTTGAATGCGACGGCAGCACAAGGACTGTCTGGTTCAAGCTGGCGAACCCAGAAGAGAGGGACCTGTATTTCGCGACAGTGCATCCCATGGAAAGAAACAAATACTATCCTGCGAAAATATCATTGAACGGAAGAGACATGGGAGATATGAAGGAGATCTGCGGCAGTTTGAAAGTGCCTGTGGGAGAGGTTGTGAACTGCGAGAAAACCTTCCCAGAGCCAAG
>WJKV01000021.1 GCA_014728875.1 Candidatus Woesearchaeota archaeon
ATGCAGATCTGGGTCTCGAGCTTTTTGGATTTTATTATGTCTGTGCTTTCAAACGGAGCAAGGCCAGAGCATCCTGTAAAAGCAAGAGCCCCTAAAAGAAAGAGGCTTCTCGCTCCTTTCACGATCTTTTCAAGCATTATAGACACCCTGAAATCCTCTCCCTCCTTCCAAAGCATCCCCAACACCGTGGAACAAATCATTCGCTTCCCAGACAACACCGGATTTGTGGCCTCTCTGATGGACACTAAAAACCAGATTGTCATAGTAGGCTTTTTTTCTTACAGGGTAAGGCGCTGCAGTGTATGCAATTATTTTCATTTTGGGAAAGACTTCTTTGAATTTTCTCAACACTTCGAAAGTGTCCTCGTATGCGCCGAATTCTCTCTCATCTGCAACAATTCTTTTTTCCACTTCCAGCCTTTCTCCAATAAGCCCTTCAAGTCTTTTCCTGATTTTTTCTGCTCTTATTTCTGCCTGTAGGGGAGTATGTGTTGTGTATGGAAGATTTGTTATCATAAAAGCAATGTCCCTGCATCTTTCTGCATCTTCGCCTTTCATCTCGTGCAATGCTTCATGAATGCCTTCGTACGTGATGATCTCATATTTTTCCCTAAGCCTTTTCAAGACCCTACTGTTTTGACAATCATACATTTCAACAGGGCCGTTGCAGGCCTCGATGAAGATTCCTTTGATCTTTTCTTCAGTCATTTTCATAATAATATATAGAAAAAGAAATATTTAATGTCTGCTGTATATAAAATATATTAATATATATTTTTGATTAAATATATTTTATTTAGAAACCTTTAAATACAATGACAGCATTATTGGAAGTCATGAGGAGAAGGATAGTAAAGCAGGGGCATAACACACTCACCATCTCCCTCCCCAGGAAATGGTGCGACAGGAACAAGCTTGAAGAAGGGGAAGAGATAGATGTCATTGAAAAAGGAGAGCATCTTCTTCTGTCAAAAGGGATATCAAAAGGCATAGGCAAGATTTCTGTTGACATAAGCGGGCTTGACAGGTCCACCATTGTCATGCTCATACTCAGCCTGTACCAGTACGGATATGACACGATAGTCATAACGACAAAGAACACAAAGGCCAAATATCACTTGCAGAACAGGGAAGTCAGTGTGGCTGCCACCATAAACGAGGCGCTCGGCAGGCTGATAGGGGCGGAAATAACAAGCTCTTCAAAGAACAGATATACAATAGAGGTCGTGACAGAAGATGCAAGGGAAAAGTTCGATATTGTTCTCAGGAGAGTGTTCAGGCTGCTGATAGAGATGTTCGACGCGTTCATAGAGGGGTTGAGGAAAAAAGACAAGGAACTGGTCGAGTCTGTTGCTTTTTTCCAGCAGATAAATATAAGGAAATTTGCCAACTATGCTCTCAGGCTGCTGAACAAGTTCGGCCACAAGGATGCAGAAAACACCACTTTCTATTTTGCGATCGTCAAGTACCTGAACAAGACAAGCGAAATGATCAAGAATTTCGCAGGGTTCACTGTTGTCGAAGGCACGATGAATCTGAGTCCGAAATTCTGCGACCTGCTGGAAGAGATAAACGAGTCTGTCAAATTATACTATTCTTGTTTCTATAAGTACGACATCAAACAGATAAGCCAGTTGCACATAAACAGGGATCTCTTCAAAAAAAAGCTGTACAAGGAATACAAGAAATTAAGCAAGGACGACCTGTTCATTCTGGGAAACATGATGCAGATATTCGCAATCCTGCTCGACCTGAGCGAACTGAGAATGGCAATCAGGCATTAAAAAGATAAATATTTAAACCATTGCATTTCTTAATTTTTCATGGGGTTCAAAGACAATCCTGCTGTGTATTTGACAGCCAAGATGTGGGAATATTCTAAGGGAAACAGGCATAATGTAGTGCTGTTCTCAATATTATTCCTGTTTTCAAACGCTATTAATTTTTTAGAGCCTTTAATCGTGGCAAAGATATTGAACATCATACAGGAACAGGGCATCCATAGCGGCAATCTTGTCACAATCATGCTATACATATCTATCTTCGTCGGGATAACTGTCTCTTTCTGGGCATTCCACGGTCCCGGCAGAGTAATCGAGAGAAACAATGCCTTTCTTGTCAGGGCAAATTACAAGAAATATCTCCTGGACGGCACATTGAATCTGCCACCTGAATGGCACGCTGACCATCATTCAGGGGACACCATAGACAAAATAAGAAAAGGCACAAGGGCACTTTATAATTATTCAGGCCGCATATTTGAAGTCATTGAGACCATACTGAGATTCACAGGCTCTTTTATCGCATTAGCTTATTTCAATTTCCATTCCATCTACATTGTAATATTCATGGTCATCATAACAGCCTTGATAATTGTCAGATATGACAAGAGATTGGTCAAGCAGTACAAAGAGCTGAACAGATATGAGAATATAATAAGTGCAAAAATCTTTGATATTATTAGCAATATAACAACAGTCATCATACTTAGACTTGAAAGGCTTGTCTCAAACGCGATATTCAGAAAGATCATGGCGCCTTTTGAATTATACAGAAAGAACAGCAGGATCAGCGAGATGAAATGGTTCTTTGTCTCTATCTGCAGTGTTATGATGGTGTTTCTGATACTTGCAACCTACATCTTTTTCAACTACAAGGCAGGCAATACTGTCCTGGCAGGCACTGTCTATGCTCTCTACGGTTATGGCCATAGAATAAGCGGTTTATTTTTCAGGTTCGCATACAGATATGGCGATATAGTCAAGGAGCGGACAGCAGTTATGAATGCAGAAGAGATCTCAAAAGAATTCAAAAAGAAAAAGAAAGTCAGGCCTGTAAAGCTGGGCAAGAGGTGGAAAGAATTAAGGATCGATAATCTTAATTTTTCTTATCATACAGAAGAAGGAGCAGAACTTCATCTCGATGATGTGTCGATGAAGATCAAAAGAAACCAGAGAATCGCATTGATAGGGGCAAGCGGAAGCGGAAAGACCACATTGTTGAAGGTGATCAGGGATTTATACCATCCCAAGTACGTCAAACTATATCTTAACGGCAAACTTCTGAAGCACGGGTTCAAAGCGATCAGCCACCGCATTGCATTGATTCCGCAGGATCCTGAGATATTTACCACAACCATCAAGGAAAATATCACATTGGGGGTGGCCCGGACACTGAGCGAGATAAAGAGATATACAGACATGGCCCGGTTCACAAAAGTCGTGGAAAGGCTGCCGAGGAAGCTGAATTCGTCTATTGTAGAAAAAGGCGTCAATCTCAGCGGGGGAGAGAAGCAAAGACTGGCTCTGGCAAGGGGCCTGATGGCGTGCGAGGACAAGGCAATTATCCTGCTTGACGAGCCTACGAGCAGTGTTGATTTCAAGAACGAGCTCATCATATTCAAGAATATTTTCAAGAACTACAAGAAAAAGACAATTATCGCATCAATC
>WJKV01000022.1 GCA_014728875.1 Candidatus Woesearchaeota archaeon
CATATGGCTTGCACCAGCAATCATTGCGTTTTCAAACAAGAGTTTTTTGATAAGTTCGATCCGAACAACCCATATGAACTTGCACGCACAGAGGAATTTGCATCATATCTTGGACTGTTATCAGAGCTTCCTGTATTCGGAATTAAATTAGACACACTTGCAGAACAGATGGCACGCGCTAAATCTTATGGCGATTGGTATAGGACCGTATACAGCAATCCTAATCTCATTTCAAGGGTTGCGATCGCAACAAACACGATTCATTATGATGAATTAGGAAATCCTTTGAAATCTAAAGGCGATATTGATATAAATGTTTTATTGGATAGTATCCCAAAAGAAATCATAGAAGCGAAATTCAAGGCCTCTTCTTCTAAAATCAAAGCACAATTTCTGCTGGATGAACAGATCATTAAAAACACTTACAAGATAAAGGCAGGCAATTATTATACTTTTTACAAAGAAGGAAATACCATAAAAATAAGTAAAGAAACAAATAAGATTATCAACGTAGGCCAGCAATTCAGGGATGCAAAGCCGTTAAAAGTCTCTAGAGTTTTATTTCCTGTGAATTCAAATGATTTTATAGAAAAATGGAATATATTCGAACAGGAATTGAAAAATAACAACATAAAACCTGAACGTCTCTTTTCATCTTATAGAGCTGATAAAAAAGGAAATTTCAGACTTGGAGCACATAACGAACCTGTGATGGATCTTTTTAATAAGAATGGAAAATATTACATAAGATATCCAAATAAACCTAATCCATATATGCAAAGAGCAATGACAGAAAGCAAGATTCCTATATCAGCTGAAGACTATCCTGCTGTCGGCAAGGCTGCAGGAGCAGCAGGCATACTTTACTTGCTTTTGAAGGCACAGGAAGGCATATTAATGCATGATTCAAAGGTTGCATTGGATAATTCTAGAGATTCTGTATTCAAAATGTGCGGCATGTATCCTGAAGATGCCAGATTATATTATGAAACCGCTGCTAAAGATTTATATGATAAATATAAGAAATGCAAAACAGAGTGGGACAACAATGTTTTTTTAGAAGATTGTGACGACCAATTGATAGGATCTGAGCTTGAAGTGTTCTTCTGGAATTTCTTAACAGATAAATGCGCAGCAGCCGAAGCTAATGATTTGGTTCTGCTCTCGGGAACAAATATGTATAAATTATATGAATTTTATCTTGAGATGCCATTGCACAAGAAATGCTCACAATCTTTTTTCTATGATCTTTTATTAGATCGAGGAAAATCAGTAAATAAAAAAATAGTCCCTGATGTAGAATGCAAAGAATATTTTATTGATGCTCATCTCTACATTAAATATTTAAACATAGGATATCACAGGAAAAAGCTGCATGCAGAAACAGATATCAAGGATGCAGATCTAGTAATGATTTCTCCTGACTATAACGGGGCCCAGTTAATAAAAGAGGCATGCAAAAAAGAATATTATCCCTTATGGCGGGGAAGAATGCAAAATAAAGAATGGATAGACAATGCTTATTGTGTAGACAACCTCGAGAATTATCTAAAAGGGATGCACTCTATTCTAATAAAGCCAGAAACAGAAGAACCGTTCAATGTACAAATAAACGTGCAGTTAGTGCCTGCTTCTGTTCCAGAAATAGACTGCTATAATTCAAATATACATACCGCTGATGAATGTTCATATATCTTTGAAGAGAATTCCTTGTTTACAGAACCTTATTTTTCAACAACAGATTATAGAATAGAGTCCGGAAGTGTACTGGCTTATACAGAAGTCCCGTCGAATGTTGATATAAACACTATTCTTTTCGATATAAGCGGAGTAAAGGATAGTAATGAAGAATATCCGCAGTCTCCGTCAATCTATGTTGGTGAAGATAATGATGTTGATTACCAAGTTTACGGCGAATTGAGAGAAGATCGGGTTGTTCAAAAAGAACTTAAACTTATAGAGCAAGGTCCTAACTATAATGTTTATACCACAATTGCTCCTAAAGAAATTAAAATTATCAAATCAGATTTGATTTTAAATAATATATCTAAAGTGAAAGTTTATATCGAAGACGATCCGGTTTATGAAGGTAATGTAGAAAACGAAGAAAGCATAAATCTAACAGCAGAAATAAAAGATTATATTTTAGATTGTAATTCAAGCGACGGGCTTTGTACGATTCCATTGAAAATAGAAACAATCGATATTGAAGATCTCGATATGATTTTCGAACTTCATTACATCCCTTATGATGTCGCGCTACAAAAAAAAGTACAAGAAATTATTGATGAATGCAATTCTGATTCTTGCGAAGTCCTTATCAAGATTTCTGCAAGCAATATTAATGTTACAGATCTGAAATATAGATATAAGTATAAAAATACTCAACCCATACTAGAGCCAATTTCTAATATATCTGTAACTGAAAAAGAAGAGATTGTACTAAATCCGGTTGCAACAGATGCAGATGGAAATAACTTGCTTTTTATTTTCCCAGAGCCTTTTGATGAGAATGGAAAATGGAAAACCACAAGAGGGGATTCAGGAAATTATACAATAGAAATAAGAGTATCGGATGGATTATTAAGCGATTCGAAAAATGTAAATATTGAGGTTAAACCTTTGTCTTTACACGCACCAGACCTTCAACATATTCCAGATATTACTGTTAAGGAGGGTGATTTGGTTACAATCATTGCAAATGCAACTGACCCTGACAATGATGATTTGATATACTCGATAAATGATTCGAGATTCACTCAGAACGGAAATATCTTCAGATGGCAGACTAAAGAAGGTGATAGTGGCTGTAATGCTGTAAATCGGGAAGAAATAATTCTCCATGTTCATAGTGCGCCTAATACAAATAATGTAGATACGGGTTTTACATTGGTTGAACCACTTCCGTCGCATAAGAACTATAGAGAAAGCAATTCTAGTGATTTTGGACAAGCATCTTCTGCAAAACCAAAAAGCAATTATATTGGCATTCAAAGTTTTACCCAAAGTACTTGCAATTCTGCCTCGGGATATTCGTGGTGTTATGAAGGTGTTTATAGAGACGACAGTTCTTATTGCGAAGCAGAATATAAGATTCATGGCAAATTTATTGACCAACAATCAAGGGTATGCAATATAGATGGGCAACAAGAAACGTGCTTTATAGGGGACCAAGCAACTACTAGAGTCTCTTATGAAGAAGCAGATGATTTATTCATAGTAAGGGATTTTGATACTTGGGATGAATGCCTTAAAACACATATTGAATGCAATGCATACGGTTGTGCATGGGACAGTCATGTGAGAGAGATAAGTCCTGGCACAGTTGTGCTTGAAACTGCGCCTGCGAAAATTAGAAATTATGCTTTTGTTGCATATGACAATGATCCTTGCTATACAGGTTATGATGTATGGGTGTATGGCGCCGCAGGCTATACAGGAAAATGGAATGGGCAATATGAATACTATATTGTTAGGTGTTTAGAAGACAGCGATTGTGGAATAGGCAAACAATGCGATAGATCTGGAAATTGGCAGAATTGGCGATGTGTAAATGATCCATGCGCAAGTGTAACTTGCAATGATTATTGCGATGGCTATACAAAATATTATAGTGGCCAATGCAATAATGGTCAATGCGCCTATCAAATAGAACAAAACTCTGTTGATTGCGGTTATGATCCATGCTTAAGCAAGACCTGCGACGACATCTGTCATAGTTTTACTAGATATTATAATGGAAGATGCATTGACGGGCAATGTCATTATAATTTTGAATTCAATTCATCTATTTGCGGTTTCGATCCATGCAGTGATGTAACTTGCAATGATTATTGTGATGGCTATACTAGATATTATAACGGACAATGCAGTAACGGGCAATGCAATTTTGATCTAGAATATAATTCATCAGAATGTGGATATGTAGAGAATTGCTCAAGAACAATTAATGTAAGGATTTCAGTTACTGATGGTAAAGAAACTATTTATCAGGACATATCTATTACTATTTTATCGATCAATTCCAGTATTGAAACTGAAACTTGCTCTCCTAATTGGGTTTTGAATGATACTTGGAGCGAATGCGAGGATAATATAAAAACTTGCAACTACTACGATGAAAATAATTGCAATACAACAGAAGGCAAACCTGATGATATGCGTGAAAGATGCTATGTATACGCAACAAGATCTACAAGCGCAACAAATAATCCGGAAATAAAATTATGGTTCAAGCATTGCGTTATAAGCGATGCGCCTGTAGGAGGGGGATACGCAGGCAATTCAACTATTGCATTTGATATTAATGATGATGACAGATTAGATTCTCTAATTATGGATAGCATTGCAGCAGGGTTCCCGGAACAGGAGCTAGCGCATACAACTCCTGAAGGTTACAAAATAAAGAGGTTGCAAATTGATAATAATTGGAATAACTTGGCAATAGAAGCTGATGGCTATAATTATCTTTACAGTATGGGCGGAGGCTGCGCCGGCAGTATAGAAGGAGATAATTCAACAGAAGTATGCGTAAATTTACAAGACGAAGTCATTGCTTGCCCAACATAAAAAAAGAAAAAACCAGGGCTAGACCCTGGCAAACATTAAGGCTATCGCCTTTTCTTTCTTGCTGTTTTCTTAGCAGTTTTTCTCTTAGCTGCCTTTCTCTTAGTAGCCTTTCTCTTAGTTGCCTTTTTCTTTGTGGTCTTTCTCTTTGTAGCTTTTCTCTTTGTGGGCTTTCTCTTTGTGGCTTTTCTCTTAGTTGCCTTTCTCTTTGTGGTCTTTCTCTTAGTTGCTTTTCTCTTTGTTGCCTTTCTCTTAGCTACTCTTTTCTTAGTTGCTTTTCTCTTTGTGGTCTTTCTAGCAGCTTTCTTTCTGCTAACTCTTTTTGTTGCTTTTTGTTTTGCCATTTTTGTTTGTCTCCTCACCAGGTTTGGTGATAATGATTTTTTTATGTTTTCA
>WJKV01000023.1 GCA_014728875.1 Candidatus Woesearchaeota archaeon
AGAACCAAGGAATGCCACATTCTTGACAGGCGCGATCATAGCAGGATGTTTAGCGATAGGCAGCCTGGATGCTGTGGCGCCTGTGCTGACAATGTTCTTCCTTATTTCATATGCGATGATAAATCTCGTTGTTTTTGTAGAGCAGTATCTCGGACTGGTGAGCTACAGGCCGACTTTCAAGATACCCAAGGTCGTGCCTTTCTACGGCATGATCGTATCAGTAATTATCATGTTTTACATAAACGCTATCGCCGGGACTTTTGCGCTCTTCTTCCTGTTCGTCATGTATCTGTTCCTGGTAAAGAGAAAGCTGCCTGAAAAGGAAGGCTTTGTCAGGTCCGGCCTTTTCTTTGCGCTTTCTGAATGGGCTGCAAAAAAAGTAGTGACACTGGCTGAATCCCCGAAACACATATGGAAGCCGAACGTGCTGTTCCCGGCCCTGACCTCAAGAAGCCTTCTGGGAAATTTTCCATTGATAAGGTCTATAGTATTTCCGCACGGCATCCTTTCTGTCCTGGGCATGAAAGTGACAAACGGAAGAGTACCCAGAAGCGAAAAACTGACAAGAAAGCAGGAAAAGACAGAGAAAAAGATGCTTCCTTCTCTGGTAGAGAAATTCGGAACAGAAAACATCTTTACGACATATGCTCATGTGGAAGTGGATGACTATGTGGACGGGATATGCGTCTCTCTTGAAGCCATGGAGGGACAGTTCTTTCATCCGAACATATTGTTCCTTTCTTTTGCGCCGCACACATTTTCTGCAACATCGCTGAAGAAAATAGTAGGCACTGTAAAAAAGGCCAACGCAGGCCTGATCATGTTCGACAAGGACAAGGACATAGGGCTTGGATCGCAGGAAGACATCCACGTGTGGATACAGCCTACTGTGCTCGAAAGAGATTTTTACGGAGACAGAAGATTTGATCTCGCACTGCTAATAGGCCTGCGGCTGGTAGGCAACTGGGACGGCACTCTGACACTGCGCATGTGCGTTGAGAAGAAACAGAAAAATGCTGCGCACGCATACCTGAGAAGGCTTGTCTATGAAGCAAGGCTTCCTGCATCCACGCAGATAATAATATCATCAGACACCTTCTCAAAAGCAGTCCACAAGGCCATGGGCGACATCCACGTCCTGCCTGTATCGGATGCCAAGGAACTCAAGCAACTTTCAAGAAGCACGAAAAACATCAGGAAATCGTTCTTGTTCACCCTGGATTCAACGCTTGAAGACATCCTGGCCTGATAACCGCAATATTTATAAGCCAATTTATATTTAGATAATAAAAAGAGGTATTGTATGGGGATAATCGAATTCGGGCAAAACGTCATGAACAGCGGATACGGCAAATATATTATCGTCTTATTTATTCTTGCTGTTACTTTTGTTGTAGAAAGAATCTTTAGGTTCGTTCTGCACAGATACATTGAAAAGTCATCGATACTGCTAAAGGTCGACAAGACACAGTTCACTTTGATGAAGCATCTGCTTTCTGCTGTAATCTATATCATAGGATTCGCAATCGCAATATCAACGATCCCAAAACTGAAAACGCTCTCTGTATCCTTGTTTGCAGGCGCAGGCGTTCTGGCGATCGTGGTTGGTTTTGCATCGCAGAAGACAGTATCCAATCTCATCAGCGGAGCATTCATCGCTATCTTCAAACCGTTCAGGGTGGGGGACATGATAAAGTTCAAGGATACAGTAGGCATTGTTGAAGACATTAATCTCAGGCACACTGTAATCAAGAATTTCGAGAACAAGAGAGTCGTTGTCCCAAATGCAATCATAAGCGATACTGCAATCGAAAACTACAATATAGAAGATGAAAGGTTATGCAGGTATGTTGACTTCAATATCAGTTATGATTCTGACATTGACAGGGCTATTAATATCATGAGCGAAGAGATTGTCAATCATCCTGAATTCATAGACACGAGATCTGCGCAGGACAAAGAAGCAGGAAAACCGCCTGTCCTTATCAAGGTGGTCAGCTTTGGAGATTCTTCTGTGAATCTGCGGGCATGGGCATGGACAAAGGATCCAGGAGCTGCCTTCAGGCTGGGGACAGACCTAAACAAGAGCATAAAAGAAAGGTTTGACAAAGAAGGTGTTGAGATCCCATTTCCGTACAGG
The DNA here is from genome assembly GCA_014728875.1 of Candidatus Woesearchaeota archaeon. GTDB lineage: Archaea > Nanobdellota > Nanobdellia > Woesearchaeales > WJKV01 > WJKV01. The sequence goes on from WJKV01000023.1 coordinate 2,141, forward strand.
ACAATCGTCCATAAGAAGAATCTGCCGAAACCTAAAAAATTCAGGAAAGCAAAGACTGCAGGGAAGACAAAGAAAAGAACAGCAGCCGTACAGAAGAAACCTAAAAAACCAAGAAAGAGTGCAAAGAAAAAGACCGGAAAGAAAAGAAAAAGATAAATCTATATTACTACGTACAATAATGCAGCAATGAATACTGCATAAAGAATAATGAATATGATTCCTTCTATTCTCCTTATCTGCCAATAGCTCTTAATGAAGATCAACAACAGAATACTCATGAGGATGACAAAAGGGGCTGTCAGGAACAAAGTGGACTTGATTGCTGCCAAAGGATATATCAGACCAGACACGCCCAATATCAGGAAAATGTTTGTTATGTTTGAGCCTATGACATTGCCCAGCGCGATTGTTCCATAGCCCTTTCTGACTGCTGATATCGTCACCATAAGCTCGGGCAGGGATGTGCTCACAGCTATCAAGGTGATGCCTATGATGGTCTGCGGAATCTTAAGCATATCTGCAAAGAATATCGCTTCATTGACCAGGTATTTCGCTCCGAACACGATTGCGGCGCCTGCAATAATCAGTATGAGAATGTCCTTTATCAGACCTGCTTTGAACAGCTGCCTCACTTCCTTTTTCTCCAGCTCGCTTCTTTTCTTCCTGTTGATACTTGACATTATTTTGCTCTTAATCGTGACAACATACCTGAACTTATAGAAATACGCCAGAAAATCCCTGAAACGATACTTGCCTTTGTATTTCGGCTTTGCTTCAAAAAGATAAAAGACATAACCAATGTACAAGAGCAGGAAGATCGCAGCCTCCCATCTCAATATTATCAAATCATTCAATATGAAAACAAAGAATAAGCAGGCAACAAAAAGCATTATGTATCCGTCCCTGTCTATCATCTCCCTTTTTGTTTTGACAAATGCCAGGCATGCGCCGATCCCCGCTATCAGGCCTATGTTCGCTATGTTAGAGCCTGCAACATTTCCGATTACCAGGCCGCCTGCATGGTTAAGCGACGCGAAAACAGAAGATGCAAGTTCCGGGATTGATGTTCCGACCGCGACAAGGGTAAGGCCTATCACAAACTCAGAAACTCCGAGCTTTTTTGCAATAGATGCAGAAGACTTTACAAAGAAATCAGAGCCTTTGACAAGCAGCGCAAGGCCGGCAGCAAGTATCAGGAGATTGACAACAAACCCCATCTGCTCAGATCACCCCTATCAGTATCAATACAGCGAGCACAACCAGGCCGGCACTAGCTATCTTTTCCTTGTGCCTGAACTTGGAAAGGCCTTCTGAAAAAAAGATGACAAGAAGAATCTCTGCAATTGTCGCCAACGCGATACCTACTGCCACAAAAACGTCATTAAAGGCACCGTGGCCGAACAAAGGAGCGTATGCAATTATGTCGTCCACAACTGTCGCCAGAGATGCGATAAAACCGATAACCGCGAGCTGGGTGAATCTTTCAGAAGATATCTTCTGGAATCTAAGCAGTTTCTCTTTGGCTTTTTCTCTCGGCTTGTGTACAACTATGTCAAAATAAATTGCAATGGCCAGGCCGAACAAAAGGCCGGCAAAGATCTCTTTGTAAAACGGGATAGCCTTTATAATAGTAGAAAAAAAGATCGCAATTATTATCGCCAATATTATCGCACCGAACATCCCGGTTCCAAACGCGATTTTTCCCATCCTGGTCTTGGTAATGCTAGAGAGGATTGGAATGTGTGTGATTGTATCGTCGAATCCTGTAATGAGATTCACAAAGAAGCCCAAAAACAGGAATTTCAATATTGATAAGATCATTTTATCATGTCAGCCACTGCTGCGCTCATAGAGGCCGGAAAGGTGACCAGCACAATCCTGCTGAAGGCGATGGCCCAGTCTGTTGTCCATGGTGTTTTTTGTAGCAGAAACAATAATATGGTTACAACCAGAAAAGAGAACACATAAGTGAACACCACTCTCTTGACGAATTCCGGCCAATGCTCTTTGAAATGGTCCCTGTAATAGTTGTAGTATACAAAAGCACCCATAAACAATATAGACAAAAAAAGGAATCCCAATACAGAGAATAAAGGGAGGGTCTCGCCAAGGCGCCAGGTCTCTTCTGTGAAGCCCACAGGAATAGCAAGGATCGAAGCGCCCACTATGACCTGGAGAATATCCCTAAGATGGAACTTGAGCATCAGGGGACGAATGAATCTATACTTTTCTTTGCCTTTGCCGTCATGGACAGTGATCATCTCTTTGATATGATGTCCTACTTTCACAATCTCTTTTTTAGTTTTTGGCATCTTTGCCATATACAAAAACAAGCATTTGTCATATTTAATTGTTTCTATTATAGCAAAGATTAAATACTATGGTTGTTTTTTACCTTATAATATATTAAAACGAGGTGATATTAATGCCAAGACTGAAGGGTATAATCGAAACTGTCAAGCACGATAGAAAAAGAAAGACGTCATACGGGAAACTGACGCACTATAAGAGAGGAGGACAGATCCCGTTTAAAGCGCCGTATGACATGAAGCTGATGCCAGGGGACGAAGTATACTACACAAGGCCGTCGACTCCGGCAATTAGGTCCGGCAGGACCATGCCAAGACCGTGGGGAACAAAGACTGTCAAGGTCATAGGAATCGTCGGAAGAAGCAAAGTCCCAAGATATTAATTTTTTCTTTTTTTTGATAAATTTATTATATTACCTGTTTCTAGTTGCTTTAATATGAAAATAATTTCATGGAATCTTAATGGAATAAATGCAGCTTCAAAGAAAGGCCTGTTTGAGTTTGTCAGGAAAGAAGACGCAGACATCTATTGTTTCCAGGAGATAAAAAGCAGCCCTGAAAAGATCGGCGAGCATACTAATTTAGAAGGCTATGAATCTTTCTGGGCGACTGCAGAAAGAAAAGGATACAGCGGACTGCTTGTTTATTCTAAAACCAAACCAGTATCAGTAATTGAAGGGATAGGAAATGAAGAATTTGACAAGGAAGCAAGGGTTCTTATTTTGGAATTTGAGAATTTCTTTTTGATAAACAGCTATTTCCCGCATTCCAGAAGGGACCTTGAAAGGCTGGATTTCAAGCTGAACTTCAACAAATTGTTTTTGGAATTCTGCGAGAGACTGAGAAAACAAAAGCCGGTCGTGATTGCAGCAGACTTCAATGTGGCGCACAAAGAGATAGATCTGAGAAATCCAAAGCAGAACATGGAGAATGCAGGCTTCACACCGCAGGAAAGAAGATGGTTCGACCTGTTTTTGGCCCAGGGCTATTTGGACACTTTCAGGGAGTTCAATTCAGGAGGAGGCCATTACACTTGGTGGTCCTATATGTACAATGCGCGCCAGAAGAACATCGGCTGGCGCATAGATTATTTTGTAGTTAGCGAGGAACTTAAAACAAACCTGAAGAACAGCGAGATATTAAAGGAAGTTCTTGGCTCTGACCACTGCCCTATCCGGTTGGAGCTGGATCTGTGACTGCGATATAACATTCTATGCTCTCTGGCTTTTGCTCCATGTCCATTATCGCCATCAGCCTGTGGAAGCCGTCCAGATGCGTGATGCCTTCTTTGAATCCTAAGCTGCTGTATGATCTGCCTTTTCTTCTCAACGGATATTCTGTGAAGAAAAAGATTCTTGCCCCTTTTTCAGCTGTCAATCTCTTCTGTTTCTCGACCATCCGATGACAGCCTGTAGCTTCATATTCTTGTCTTCTCTCTTTCATCCATAATTCATACACATCCCTTAGCAATATGCCTCCTTTCGGGATTATCTCTATTTCAGAATCATCTTCTGACAAGTGATAAGGCATTACCAAGTCTCCTATTTCATTAATATCTATCTTTGCGAATATCCATCCGCTGAACAGCTTGTCTGCGCGCCTAAGATTGATCTGCTCCCATTCATTCGCATCTCCGTGGTCTTTTTGATAATGCTGAAGAACTTCTTCGAAACTCGCTCGTCTTACA
>WJKV01000024.1 GCA_014728875.1 Candidatus Woesearchaeota archaeon
GCCCGAAGATCTGTTCGCTCTTCACGCCTGTCACAATAAGCATGGTCCTTAAGATTCCCTGCAAGTCGTCGCTTATCTGGGCGCCCCAGATAATCCTTGCATCCTTTGACAATAATTCACTGATGGTCTCGACAATCTTCCTTGCTTCGTCCAAGGTCATGTCAGAACCGCCTGCAACATTGATCAAGGCGCCGTTCGCGCCTGCGATCTCAACATCAAGCAGAGGGTTATTTAAAGCTTTCTCAACAGCTTCCACAGCCCTGTTCTCTGAATCGGATTCGCCCACGCCTATCAAGGCAACACCGCCTTTACCCATAACTGCCTTTATGTCTGCGAAATCCAAGTTAACCAGACCTGTTTTAGTGACCAATTCTGCAATGCCTTTTACAGCGTTTGTAAGTATCTCATCTGCAACCTTGAAAGCTGTGCCCAACGGAAGATCAGGCGCAAGTTCAAGCAGCTTGTCGTTCGGTATCACGATCAAAGTGTCAACGACAGCTTCAAGCTTTTCCAGACCGTCTATGGCGTTTTGGTATCGTCTCTGGCCTTCCATTGCAAAAGGTATCGTGACAATGCCGACTGTAAGGCAGCCTGTTTTCTTTGCAATCTCTGCAACGATCGGTGACGCGCCTGTTCCTGTCCCGCCTCCAAGACCGCAGGTGATAAACACCATGTCTGCTCCTTTTATTGAATTCTTGATATCTGACTCGCTTTCTTTTGCAGCGTCCCTTCCAAGCCTCGGTTCACTTCCTGCACCAAGACCCTGAGTGACTTCCCTGCCGACCAGTATCTTCTTGTCAGCAGTCGTGTATAACAAATCCTGAGCATCTGTGTTCAGCGCGATTGTTTCTGCTCCTTTGATGCCGACTTCGCTTATCCTGTTAATTGTATTGTTGCCGCCGCCTCCGCATCCGACAACTTTTATTTTAGCGGACTGTTTTCCTAAAAAATACTTCAGCTCTTCATCAACATTATGGTACGGCTCTGCTCTCTCTCTTTGTTTTCTGCTGTCGTCCGGCAGAACTTCTACTGGTTTTTCTTTTCTTCCTTCATCAATTGGATGCTGTACTGCATTTTGAATCAAATCATCCATATCCCACTCACCTTATACTCAAAGCAAATATTCATCAAATAATTGTTTGCTTTTCGTAATAAGCAAAAGCATCATCATGGTAAAATAGATTTTATGCTTTTGCTATAACCTCTCAATAAACTGACTAGTTATATTACTAATATATAAAATTATTTAATCTCCACTTCTTTGATTCCTGTCGTCGATTTAAGCTTCTCAATCAACGGCTGTTTTATCTTTTCTATGATTGTTTTCATTTCGTCAGCAACCGGTGATGATTCTGTCTTGAAAGTTATTGTCGCTTTGCTGTCTTTAATCTCTAGCTGATAGCTGTCTTTCTTGAAATGCGTCTCCATGTAAATCACTGCGTGCAGTTTTTCTTTTATGTCTGTTACTTTTCTGTTGACCTTAATTTTATAATCGACATCTTTGCCAGCCAGAGGATGATTGTAATCAACAAGAACCCTTCCGCCGCTTATGCTTTTTATTGTCGCGATCATGCCGTCGATGTTCAACTGCATGCCCGGCACAGGCGTTATGTTCTGCGAAGTGAACTTGTTCTTTGGTATGAGCTTGATCAGCTGCGCGTTCTTCTTCCCGAAAGCTTGCTCAGGCCCAAGCTTTACAGAATATTCCTTTCCTGTCTCTTTTCCTTCAAGGAACGCATCCAAACCTTTGAGCAGATGCCCTTCTCCTATACAGACAACCACCGGACCATACTGCGTATTCTGACTGTGCACGCCTGCCTGCTTGGCTTTTGCCTCATCAGTCGTGTCAAAAACTCTTCCTTCTACTTCTCCTGTGTATTCTATTTCAATAAAATCCTCTTTCTTTATTGTATCAGCCATTTTTCATATACTCACCATTTGCAGCTTCATAACATCAAACCTAAAGGTTTGATATACTACCCGTGTTAATTTTAGTTCTTTTCGCATATAATAGAGAAGAACTAATATCAGGTTGGATTAAGAATCTTATATATAAAGCTTACGGGAGATTATTTGGGAATATCAGCATGGTAATTAATACTAGAGCCCACTATCGCTGCATCTTCAGCATCGCCGCTCGTTGTCCAAACCGCATGCGGAACCAGAATCTTTCTGCCTTCATCCATCTGGAAGGCTCCGAAGACATGTTCAATATGACGATAACGCCAAGAGACTGCCCGATTCTTATCAGAGTATTCGAAATAAACTTTCATCGGTAATGCATGCCATCTTCGAGCATCATCTATTTTGAGATTTTCCACGCCAATAAAACCGCCGCCAACAACCTCATTTCCTTTTTTTTCTACAGCAGCCCTAAATTCTCCTGGTACATCTATCATATAACCAAGATTAAGCAATGCTATCCTGCCAGGATTAACTATTTTCTCTGGAGATTCAAACTCGCGGACCACTTCTTCCTGAGTAAGTCCTTTATAGGCTTTCAATAAATTTTCTCTTATCGCGCCGAGAATCACAATTCTGCCATAAGGACAATAAGGTTCTTCTTGATGAACCCTTCGATCTATGGCTTCGATGTCTATTAAATGAGTTGCATCTGCATCAGCAGCGAGCCGCTCTAATTCCTGCACGTCAATTTCTTCCTCCATGCTTTTTGAGAAATCAATCAGACATATAAAGCTTGCGAGAAAGTATTTAAGCGATATAGAATATTTTAAATATTCATTATTATAGACAAATCAAAATGGCAGCAAAAAAGAAAGCTAAAGGCGCACCTTTCATGCAAGACTTAAGGAGGGATTATGAACGAGCAGTCAGGCTTTTTATACAGCCTTTCATGACAATACCAGGAATAGAAATCAGAAATAATTTCGGCTCTAATCTAGAAATCAAAACAAGGGAAATTCACCCTGGAGAACCCGTTCCTGTCGGCGTCGGTGCAGAATTAAAAGACTATAGGTTCTCTATTTCAGTAGATTTTGGTGTTAATGAGCACGGCTATGCAGTTTTCTCCAACGGACAATATGATTATAGAAGATTAGAATATAGAAGAAAAGAAGAAGCAGGCGAAGACATAAGTGAAGATGATAGAGAAAGAATGAGAATGCTGCACGAAGTAACCAGGGGGATCATAGGCAAAAATTCCAGACTGCAGGCGCATTTTCATGACGATCCCAGTCTAGCATATGCAGTAAGGATAACAGGCAGGTTCTCACAAAAGAATATCGAAGATGTCTCTTTGTTCTTAAAAACCATAGATAATCTGGCAGACATGCTTTTCGGCAAGATGTATATTTGAATATTGGATAACATTTATAAATGCCCCTTATTTTAAATGTTGATTATGAAGCTGTATTTAATGGCTTTAATCTGTGTATTTCTTGTCATCTGTTCAGGCAGTGTAATCGCAGACAGCATGGAACTGACTGTCAAGGATCTTAATACCAATGAACTTATTTCTGATGCTGTCTGTTATGTGCATGTCGCAGACAAGACAACAGCTGTCTTCCCTGACTGCGAGTCTGTCGAATTTGAATACGAAGAAGGGGACAGGGATGTTGAAGTCATAGCAGACAATCCTGCAACACCGGGCATTGATTATTTTGCCTGCTTTGATCTTATAACAATGGATAATATAGTTTATCTTCCGCCAACAGCCACACTGAAAGGAATAGTAAAAGACAAGCTGGACAACGTTGTTAAGAATGCAGATTTGAAATTCGAATGCAGCAGGGCGTGTATTGATTTTCCTTCCATGACTGACAAGTTCGGTTCCTTCAGCGTGAACGCGCTCGGCACCGGCCATTGCAAGATCTATGCCAACTACAAGGATGCAATGGGTTTTGTCTCTCTTGATCTAGAGAAAGGGGATCTGAAGGACATCGAGATAGAGCTTGACAAGACAGTGCTCGAGATCAAGGAGCCGAAAGGCTCAATCTATGAATGGCCAATCATCATCGCGATAATCCTAGTGGTTGCAGGCATGCTTTTCATGAAATACCGGCCAAGAAAAAAGAAAGCAACAAAATCCGCTGAAGTCAAGAAAGAAGCAAGAAGAGAAGAAAGAGCAGAGAAAAGAAGTAAACGGAGTGAAGACATAATCCAGACCTTGAACAAGAAAGAAAAGCAAGTGGTAGAGTTCCTGATGGCTAATAATAACCAGATACATCAGGCAAAGATAAGGCACGGGCTGGGTATTCCTCGCACTTCATTGGCAAGATTGGTTGAATCCTTGCAGAGGAAGAAGATAGTTTCAGTACAAAAAGAAGGCAAGGCTGTCAGAATCAAGCTTACTGAGTGGTTCCTGGGAAAAAAGTGAAAAGGGCACTGAATCAGGCTTCTTTTTCTAAACGGGCATTTTATTCTGGTTTTAGGCTTTTTTGTTCCTCTCAAATATTAAATATTTGTCATGCTTATCATGCCTTAGAATTTCGATCAATAGATCGGGGGTAGATAAATATGAAGAAAATTATTGGCATTTTAATGTTGGCGCTTATGTGTTTAATGAGTTTCTCTGTAGTATCTGCTACAGAAGTGTCATTTCCTGACTGCAGTACAGGCAGTGTAGGAAATTGTTGCAATGCTGAGTTCACAGCGCAGATGTATCGCGGAGAAACAAAGACATTTCAAGCAAATACAGGCGATTATGAAATAGAAGCTTTGTTTGTCCAAGACGGCCTGACGAGATTGATTGTCAATGGCGAAACAACAAAGTATTTGACAGCAGGAGACAGCTATAAATTAGCAGACGGCTCTGTAATACAGATCAAGCTAATAGATTACTCACTAAGAGATCCTGCAAAATCAAGCGTTGTATTTTGCTTTATCAATTATGAAAAGACCACAGGCCCTCCGCCTTCGCCTATCAGATATTCTGTGGATGCTGCTGTATCAGAATGGTTAGCTGTTGGCGAAACACAAAAGTTGCAAATCGGCACTATGGTCTATGAAGTTACTCTATTAGGAGTTTATGACGGCGAAGCAAAACTAAAAGTAAACGGTGAAATCACAGATCTTATTGGAATAGGGGAATGGGACACTCTTTCTGACTTTATAGAAATAGGAATTATTCAAGTGAAAGGCGAGAAAGTAAATTTCTATATTGATCCTGTCGGAAGAGTTGGAGATCTTCATGATATTAGCTATCCTATGGCTGTCGGCGGAACAGGAACTTTCCATCTTAATGAAAAAGAATATGAAGTTACTGTAAAGCACATTGACAGGGGCGGTGCAGTTATCGTAGTTAATGGAGAATCAGTCAAGTTAAGAAATCCAAAAGCTGCAGAAAGCTTCTATGAAACACACTTTCCGATTGATCCTACTGCAATGCTAAATCTATGGCATATTGTAAGATTCAATAACCAATTGTATGTTGATGTAAGTGTTGAGCCTTCTGTGCAAGAAGTACCTATAGAAGTTGTTGAAACAGCACCTTCAATCATACCTGTAGAAGAACCTGCAGAACCAGTTCAGCTAGACATGGACAGGGAAATGATAATTGGGTACAAGAGATGCATACAAGCTTATGAAGATGATGCAAACGCACCTGAATTCAAGCAAAATTATCCAGAACAAGAAAGAATCAGAAGAGAAGGTCTAGTTGTTTGCGGCACTAAATATAGAATGCCTATTCCTCCAGAAGTAACTCCTGAGGAAGAATACAACAGATGTATTCTAAAAGCTAGAGGTGAACTAGCTCCATCTGAAGGGGACTTCGAACGCTTGCCTGCTGATGAGCAAGCAAGAATAAAACAAACTATCTATGATCGATGCGCGCAGTTCAAACCAGAATCCCCTCATATACATCCTGAATATGAAAGATGTCGGGAAGAACTCAAAGCTTTCAAACGCATGCTGGTTGAAAAGTACGATCAACGTGGATTGTCCGTTCCTGAAGAACTTATGCTTAAGTACGAAGAAATGGGCAATCGCTGCCGCATCCTGCAAGGATGGAAAGTACCGCCTCGCCCAGTGCCTGCAGAAGAAGTCTCTACAGAGACAGAAGTAGCAATCACAGCGCCTGAAGAAAGAAGAGAAGCAGCAGAAAGAATGGAAAGGCCTTACAGAGAATGCACAACAGGCTGTATGTGGGAAGAGCGCTGCCTGCCTATCGGCACTCGTTTGGTAAAAGAAAACGGCCATCAATCACCTCTATTCTGCAGTGTCAGGAACACGCTTGAACCGCAGAAACAGCTGAACGAGAGATGCCAGAACGACTACGAGTGTGTGAGCAACACATGCCAGGACGGCGTATGCCAAAGCATCGGCAAAAGAATCGAAGGCATTGAGAGAGAACTGAAAGAACAGAGAAACATTCTGGAAAGAATCGCGAGTTTCTTCGGCCGCTTGTTCGGCCGGGGTTAATTTTTTTTCTTTTTTTACTTGTTTGGTACGAAACAAGCCTTAAATAGATTTTATCTTTTCTCAAGTCTATGGGGAGAAAGGGCTATTATCTTGTATTCGAAGGTCCGGACGGCAGCGGAAAGACGACGCAGTCTAAAAACACATTAGAATATCTAAAAGAATTAGGCCTGAAAGAAAAAGAGGATTTCATTTATCTGCGGGAACCCGGCGGAACAAAAATAGGCGAGCAGGTCAGGATGGCTCTTCTCGATCCTGAGAACGCAGACATGGACGTCAGGACAGAGAGCCTGTTATACAATGCATCAAGAAGCCAGTCCACCAAGCAAATAGTGATGCCTGCTGTCGACGCTGGGAAATTGGTTGTTGCAGACAGATCATACATTTCTACAATCGCATACCAGGCAGTAGGATTGGGAATGCCGATAGACCAAGTCGAACAGACTATCATGTTTGCTATCTACAATTTTACACCAGATTCTGTCTATCTGTTTGATCTGCTTCCAGAAGTAGGACTTCAAAGAACAGGAAAAGACAAGGACAGGATCGAACAAAGAGATACAGTCTATCATCACAGGGTAAGGAACGGCTATCTGTTATACGCGCGGGCCAACAAGGACATGTTCAGAATTTTTGATTCAACACCTTCAATCGAAGAAGTCTGGGAACAAGTCAAACTTGACTTAGACAACAGAATCCTGGAAGAATGGTTCGAAAGAAGCGGCAGATGAAATAAGAAAAAAGAATTTAAGAATATCTAAAAAAGAAAAAATTTATAGAAGAAATTATTGAATCCTTTTTAGTTTTTCTGCTTCATGCATGATTCTAAGAAAAAGACCGCTTGCTTCGTTGTCAATCTCTTCTGGATCTATTTCTCTTAACACTTCCCTGCATCTGTCGCATTCCTGAAGATGCGCGACTGCAAAATCATAGTCAGGATGGCCTTCTCCTAATTCAAGGCTGTTCACCAGATAGTGATGTGCAGCTTTACAGGGATTCATTACTGTCAGTCCTTCACGCATTGCATCTTGCTCTGTTAATCCGGTTCTTTGTTGGTGTGTGTACATCTTTGTGTACCTCCATCGGGTTTTTATGAAAAACTAAAGAGCTGTATATAAAATTTATCTATACATCTTTATACTATCTCAGTCGTTTCGTAGTCTCTTTTTTCCAGGCCCAGTTCTGTGTCTATGTCCCTGGCGATCGCTTTAAGATTCTGGAAAACATTCTCTGTGTCTCTTTTGATCTCGTCCACCAGCTCTTCAAGGTTAGAGACTCTAAGTATGTATTTGCCGTTTTCAACTATGACCAGTCCTGAGCTTATCAAGTTTGTCAGATGGTGCACTATGGTTCCCCTGCTAAGGTTTAGCCTGTAGGCAAGCTCATCAGAACTTATGGGCCTGTGCTGTTTTGTGGCTTTCAGTAATTCGATGAATATCCTGAAACTGCTGCTGTTCTTGTCTCTTGTTGAGAACAGGCCAAGGCTTCTGCAGAACCATTGCAGGTCCTTGTTGATCAGTTTTTGTGCCGGCTTCCTTATCCTGACGATTGTCAGTTTCTTGAATTCTGTTATCATAATAGGTAGAAAGACCACAAGATTTATATAGTTTTTGTTGTTTTCTAATTGTTATGGTTGATTTGAAATCAACGAAGGTTATTTAAAGCTTATCCAACTACCCATGAAAAAGGTGTAAAATATGGCTAAAGAGACAGGGGAAAAAAGTGTAGATGATAAGAAAGAGGCAAAGATAAAGGAATTGACAGAGACCGCAAAAAGGGTACAGGCTGATTTCGAGAACTACAAGAAACGAATGGAAAAAGAAAAACAGGATTTCATAAAAGAGGCTAATGCAGACCTGCTGAAAAGATTATTGAACATAATTGACAATTTCGAGCTCGCACTGAAGAGCGAACAGAACCATGAAGATTTTGTAAAAGGAGTGGAGCTGATCTATGCGCAATTGAAAGAACTGATGACTGCAGAAGGCGTCAAGGAAATAGAAACAGAAGGAAAACAGTTCGACCCTTATGTCCATGAAGCGATGATCACTGGAAACGACGATACAAAAAAAGACGGAGAGATACTTGAAGAGTTGCAGAAAGGATACACGCTGAAGGACACTGTCCTGAGGCACAGCAAGGTGAAAGTTAATAAACCATGATTGTTTTATTTGATTAAAAATTAGAGAGGCTGATGTTATGATGGAAATTACAACCAATACAACAAAAGAGGAACTGATAAAGAAAGGTCACTGTGAAAAGCAATGCGGACATTGCTGCAAGAGAGCGAGCGGGATAGTGCTTCCGCAGGAAGTGAAGAGGATCGCAAAGCGTCTCAACATGAAAGAAGAAGAGTTCAAGAACAAGCATCTTGAACCCCATGAGAGATTCCACACAACACACCACAGGATAAAGCAGAAAAGAAGGCATCCGAACATAAGCGGACCCTGCACATTCCTGGGTCCGAGCGGAAAATGCAGGATACATTATGCAAAGCCTTTGTACTGCAAGATAACGACGTGCCAGGCGCACGGCCACGACGCAGTCGTGTGGTTCAATCTTCAGTATTTTGTCAATCCTGAAGACCCGCAGTCCATACGGGAATGGGCAGAATACCTGAAGCACGGAAAAAACATCAAGGGCGGAGAACTGCACAAGCTTGTTCCGGACAGAAGAAAACTGAGATGGATGCTGGAGTACGGCGACCTGCAGGAAACAAGCGAAGAGATCGCAAGAAGGATCAAGAAAGATATTCAATAAAGATTCATATTCGAAAAAATCACAATTGAAATGATATTGGGAGGTATGAAAAAATGGCAGAAGCAAAAGCAGGAAAAACAATAGGTATTGACTTAGGCACTACATTCAGCGCTGTAGCTGTAATGGAAGCTGGAAAAGCCACAATTATTCCTAATTCTGAAGGGCAGAGGACAACACCGAGCGTCGTCAGCATAAAGGACGGTGAAAGGATCGTGGGACAGGTTGCGAGAAACCAGGCAATCACCAATCCTGCGCACACAGTAAGGAGCATAAAGAGGCACATGGGCGACAAGAACTTTAAAGTGGATATTGAGGGAAAAGATTATTCTCCTCAGGAGATAAGCGCGATGATACTGCAGAAATTAAAGACAGATGCAGAAGCTTATCTTGGAACAAAAGTAACAAATGCAGTCATCACTGTCCCTGCATATTTCAATGACAGCCAGAGGCAGGCCACAAAGGATGCAGGCACAATCGCAGGACTGAATGTCTTGAGGATAATAAACGAGCCTACTGCGGCTTCTTTGGCCTACGGGCTTGACAAAGGAAAAGAACACACTGTTCTTGTATTTGACTTTGGCGGCGGAACTTTTGACGTCAGCATACTCGAGCTTGGAGACGGCGTGTTTGAAGTCAAGGCAACCAATGGAGACAATTTCCTGGGCGGAGACGATATTGACCAGATACTTGTCGACTGGATGGCAGACGATTTCAAGAAAAAGTACGGAATAAACCTGAGAGAGGATCCTACTGCGCACCAGAGACTGAAAGAGATTGCAGAAAAGACAAAAATCGAATTGAGTACAAAACAAAAAGCCACAATAAACATTCCTTATATTACTGCTGATTCCAGCGGTCCGAAACACCTTGAAATGGAACTGACAAGAGCCAAGTTCGAGGAACTGATAGAAAACATCCTGAAACGGCTCGAAGAACCTACAAAGATCGCATTGAACGATGCAAAGACAGACAGATTAGACAAGGTCATCTTTGTAGGCGGAAGCACAAGAATTCCTTCTGTGCAAAAAATGGTCAAGGACCTGACCGGACTCGACGGAGACAAGAGCGTCAACCCTGACGAGGCTGTTGCATTGGGCGCAGCGATCCAGGCAGGAGTCCTCGGCGGAGAAGTAAAGGATGTTCTTCTGCTGGACATCACGCCATTGAGCCTTGGAATAGAAACACTGGGAGGCGTGTTCACAAAACTCATCGAGAAGAACACGACAATACCAACAAAGAAGAGCCAGGTCTTCAGCACTGCCGCCGACAACCAGACTGCAGTGACCATCAGGGTCTTCCAGGGAGAAAGGGCAATGGCAACCGGCAATAAACTGCTGGGACAGTTCGACCTGGTAGGCATACCGCCTGCACCGAGGGGTGTTCCGCAGATAGAAGTGACCTTTGACATAGACAGCAACGGCATCGTGCACGTCAATGCGCAGGACAAAGGCACTGGAAAAGAGCAGAGCATCAAGATAACAGGAAGCGGAAACCTTTCAGAACAGGACATTGAAAGGATGAAGAAAGAGGCAGAGAAGCACGCAGAAGACGACAAAAAGCAGAAAGAAAAGGTCGAAGTGGAGAACGAGGCAGACACTGTCATAAGGCAGGGAAAAAAGACACTCGAAGATTTCAAAGACAAGATAGACAAGGGACTGAAAGAGAAGATCGAGAACGGACTGAAGGATCTTGAAGAAAAAAGAAGCAAGGGAAATCACGAAGAGCTGAAAAAGTCTTTGGAAGAATTCAACAAGATGCTTCAGGAGATAGGCTCACAGGTATATCAGCAGGCTGCTGCGCAGCAACAGCAGCAGAAAGCTGACAAGACGCAGGAAAAGAAAACAGCAGGGAATGAAGAAGAAGTAGTGGACGCCGATTTCAAAGAAGAGGAAAAATAAACCAGGAAATCAAGGATTTCTTGGCTTGTTAATTTTACTTTACGGAGGACTTTAATATGGAAGAGTCAAAGAAAAAACACAAAAACTTATTAATCAGGGTGTTGTTTGATGAACCCGGCACAAGCTTCAGGATAGATATGCAGAAGACAGGCTTGACTGCCCAAGAGGCGATAGGCATCCTTGAGATTGCAAAGAACCAGCTGATGAACGAGATAAAGCAAAATCAAGTAGTGACTTCGCGCGAAAAATAAAGAGATTCAAGAGGTAGCAGCATGCACATTATCAATCAAGGACTAATTGACAGATTCATAGAATTCATACACAACATAAAACCTTCTGACAAGATAGCTATTTTCTACGACAACGACCCTGACGGCATCTGTTCCGGCGTGCTCATGTTCAAGGCATTGAAACTGCTTGGATGTACGCCTATAATATTTGAATGCGCGCCGCACGACGAGCCCAGATACTATGATGAGATTATCGAAAGGATGCAGCAGAAAAAAATAAACAAGATCTTTTTGCTTGATCTGGTAGTCGAACAGAAACATGACGTCATGAAGAAGCTTGAAAAATTTGCAGAGCTTGTAATAATAGACCATCATCCGTTTGACAGAGATCTTACTTCAAAAAGAACCATATTCATCAAGCCTCCTTTGTATGTGATAGGCATAAACACAACAAGATACTGCACCACAAAGCAGGTCTTTGACTTGTTGTCTCATGTAATAGACATCTCGCAGTACGAATGGCTGGCAGTGATGGGCATAATCGGCGATTATGCATTCGACAGCTGGCAGGATTTCCTTGAGCACTGCTTCAGGAAGTATGAGATCAAAGAAGAGCCTGACATCTATCAGACACAGTTCGGAAAGGTGACAAGATACTTGAATTATGTGAGGACAATAGACAATAAAGAAGTTAAAAAAGTTGCAGAGTCATTATTGGAGATAGAAGATTTCGGCACTGCATTCAGCATATTGACCAAATATCAGAAGATAGAAAACGAGATTGAAAATTTTATTGAAAACTACAGAAAGCATACAGAGGAGCATCCTGAAAAGGATCTTTTGATTGTTCATGTCCAGACTCCGTACAAGATCAACAGCAGTGTCGCAACACAGCTCAGCAGAAGAAGATTTCCAGAAAAAGTAGTAGTCACCTATTATTTCACAGACGGCCATGTCTGGATAAGCGCAAGAAGACAGGACGGAAAGATGAACATGGGAGAAATGCTCAAGAAATGCATAAAGGGCTTTGACGAAGCGAATGCAGGAGGTCATGTTCCTGCTGCAGGATGCAGCATCAAAAAAGAAGACTGGCCGGAATTCAAAGAAAGACTTATCAATTATTCTGAAGAATAAAATGACAAAGAAAGATTATTACGAGATTTTGGGGGTGTCCAAAGACGCGACTAAAGAGGACATCAGGAAGGCCTACAAAAAGCTTGCAAAGAAATACCATCCTGATGTCAACAAGAGCCCCGATGCCGAGCAAAAATTCAAGGAGATCAATGAAGCGGCTTCTGTTCTTGCAGACGAAAGAAAAAGAGAGCAGTATGACAGGTTCGGAAGCGCAGAAGGAATAGGAGGTTTTGATTTCAGGGGATTTGACTTCGGCGGTGGCTTCGGAGGCATTAATTTCGACGAGATCTTTGAGATGTTCACAGGCGGATTCAATCCGTTCGGCAGAAGAAGCAGAAGGCAGGGCCCTGTCAGGGGAGATGATCTTGTCTACGAGCTGGAGGTTTCACTGGAAGATGCAGTGTTCGGAAGCGAGAAAGAAATCTTGGTGCCTGCACTGGTTCTGTGCGAGAAATGCAAAGGCACTGGAGCAGAGGATCCTGACGACATTGAAGCCTGCAAAGACTGCGACGGTTCCGGTTATGTCAAAAGAAGCACAAGGACACCGTTCGGGATATTCGCAACAACTTCTTCTTGCAGGACCTGCGGCGGCACTGGAAAGTACATCAAGAACCTGTGCGATTTCTGCGACGGAGAAGGCAGGGTAACCAAAAACAACAAGATAAAGGTAGAGATCCCTGCAGGCGTGCATAACGGAACAAGGCTGAGGCTCGCAGGAAAAGGAGAGGCCGGCCTGAAAGGAGGAAGACATGGCGATCTTTACATCATAATCCGTGTCAAGGAACATCCTGTATTCGAAAGAAGAAACAATGACATCCATGTGAGCGTTCCTGTCTCATTTGCGCAGGCTGCACTTGGGAGCGAGATAGAAGTTCCCACACTCAAGTCGAAAGCAAAACTAAAGATCCCTGCAGGAACGCAGACAAACACCTTGTTCAAGCTCAAAGGCAAGGGCGTGCCCAACCTGAGAGGATACGGCACAGGCGACCAGCTGGTCAGAGTGGTGGTCGAAGTGCCTAAAAAGCTTTCAGCCAAGCAGAAAAAGCTTCTGAAAGAGTTCGATTCCTCGCTCGAGAAAAAGAAGTTCAAGCTATTTAAATAGGCTTTCTACCCGGTTCATTTATAAATGATTCTGCATAAGCTTTATAAATAAACTTCTAGATATTTATCACTAATTAAGGACTAAAATGGCAGTTGATACTATCGACACAGGAGATAACAAGCAGATGAGGCAGTATGCTAAAGAGAAGGCTAAAGAGAGCCAGGAAAGCTGCTTCAGGAGCGCGCGCGAAGACATAACTTCCAGCAGGAGCGATTATCTGGCAAAATGCGATCCCTTTGCAAACAAAGTCGGAAGGGAACTATATGTCGAACAGGGAGATCAGCTTACCTGCTATGAAGTAAAGAGCAATCTTGCTGTCGGCGGACAAGCTACTTTGTTCAGAGGAAGAAGAGAGCCTAAAAGAGAGACGCATGATACTGTAAAGCAGCAATTCATCTGCTTGAAAGCCCATGAACTTGCGCGGCAGAAGATGAAGCCTTTGTCAGAGCTGGATCCTTTCATTGATGAAGCTGAAAAAGAGGCTGAAACAGTACAAGAAGAAAAGGGAAAGCGAGGATTGAGGAAAGCCCTTGAAGAACTTTTAGAACAGCAAAAAGAAGACAATGCAGGATTAAGAACTCCGAACAATGATGTATGCATAAGAGCAACTACAACTTTGAGCGATGCACAAGCAAAAAGAATGAACAGGGAGATCGCCCTAATGGGAATGAGGCATCCAAATATTGTTACGATCTATAACTTTGGAGTGATCGGCGGAAGAGGTGTTTTTGTCACAGAACTTGTAAAAAGGGTAGCATCACCTTACGGTTTTTCTTTAGACCAGCTGATCAGAGGAGCAATAGGCGCTGCAAAAGGCCTGAAATACTATCATGACAGAGGTGTTTTCCACAGGGATGTCAAGCCTGAAAACGTACTTTTCAAAAAACCCAACGGAACAAAAGTTACTGCAAAAGTCATAGATCCAGGACTGGCAGTCATCACTGATTTCGAGACTCCTGAAGAACGGCTTACATTTTCCAACGAATTTTTAGGAACACCTATTTATGCATCTCCTGAACAGTCCTTCTCGTCTAAGAATGCAGATGCACAGAGCGACATTTATTGTCTGGGAGCGACATTGTATGAATTATTGACATGGGAAAGCCCGAATCCTTTCAATCCGGATTCAAGCGATGTGCAAAAGATTATGGAATGCCTCAATAATCTGCATAACAAGTATTACGGACTGGAGCACATTAAACCTGTAAGAGTAATGAACATAGACAGAAGAATCACAATGAAAGAACTATTCGGCCTTTATGTAAGAGGCAGAGAAGAAAAAACTAATGGCAATGGAAAATATACAGAGATAGACATGGATGACGACATACTCGAAGGCAGGGTCAAATTATGCAATCCTGTCAAACAGACATTGAAGAAGATATGGAATCATAGAATACATCACAGGACGAAAAACAAATTACAGAATCTCGAAATATTTCTTGCCTGCATGATGCATCCTGGAGAAAGGGACGAAAGCGGCCTGCAATATAAAAGAGATTTCAGATACAGCAACATGAGGCAGGTAATCAAAGACCTTAAGTCTGTTCTGGAAGGCGATAAGCCTGAGAATGCTTACAGAATCATTGAAAGAAAATATGGAAATATCACAACTAAGACAAAGGACTTGTTCATCCACGAAGTTTTTGCAGACCACAACAGATATTCAAAAAAGACAATGACACAAAGATTGGGCGGTGCTGCAAATTATACTGCAAAAGCAGCAGCTGCTGTTGCTGCCGGCCTTGCAGCCGGCGGAGTCGGAGGGTATCTATTGAATAAATACCTGCAATTAGGCGATAGGTTGGCGAATTTCGTGGGAGACATAGCCAGCAATCTGCCAAATTGACTACTTCTAAGTGGTTAGGAAATCGAAAGATTTAAATATTCGCACAGAATAAATTGTCATATTGGGGGAATTTAGAGATGACTGAATTAAGGAAATGCCTTAGATGTGGAGACATAATACAATCATATTCACCTATGAGGAAATGGTGCTATGAATGCCGAAAGAAAATAGGCATTGAACAGGCACGGGAAAGAAAGATCGCAAAGATGAAGCTGAAAAAGAAATAGAATTCTGATGTTTTTATGCGTGAAAATCTAAAAATCCGGCACAGGCCTGCGCGCCTATATGAATGCAAGCGGAAGATAGGAGAGATTGTCGAGATTCTTTGATTCCACTGGTCACTGGAC
>WJKV01000025.1 GCA_014728875.1 Candidatus Woesearchaeota archaeon
GTTTGTCAGTTCCTTGTAGTCGAGCGCCTTGTTTGTCTGGTAAAAGACCAGGAAAACATGCTGTTCTTGTTTGCTGATCTTTATTTTTTTTGTCTTGCGGGTTATCTTTTCCTCGCCGAGCAGCATCTTCTCGATGAGGTTGATCTTTGCCTCAAGGAATTTCATTCTCTTGTCAATGTCCAGAAGATAGCTGTAATTCATCTCTATCTCGTCTGTGTTCTCGTTTATCGCTGTCAGATGCTCTTCCATCTCATGTCTTAGCTCTTCCATTGCCTGCTTAAAGCTGCCGCTAGTAACCAATTCCATGTGTTAATACCCCCAAAAACTTCTTTCTAGAACAAATACGTCGTTTATAAATTTTTTGATTTTCGTATGTTACTGAACGGAAAAGAAAATCATGGATATCGTCGTAAATCCTTTTTCAGTATACAATACTGTAACTTGTTTTGGTATTTTGTTTAATGCATAAATTAATTAAATCATCCAGGTTATAGTGCTTGAAAATGGACAAGACAAGGCTTAAGATACGATTATCTGAATTGAAGGGGTTTGAGAATCCCAAGCCAGAACTTGAGCAGTATGTGACTCCGGGCGATGTTGCAGCAGATGTTCTGTGGAATGCTTTCATGCAGAAAGACATTGAAGGAAAAATAATCCTGGATCCTTGCTGCGGAACAGGCGTACTGGGAATAGGAGCTCTTCTATTAGGCGCCAAATTCGTTTATTTCAATGATTACGATGTTGACGCCATCAAAGTGCTGAAAGAGAATCTTTCTTTATTCCCGGAGCTCAAAGGAAATTACTCGATAATGAAGGAAGAGATTCCCGGCCCTAAAATGGAAAAGATCGACACGATCATACAGAATCCGCCGTTCGGCACAAAGATCAAGCACGCAGACAAGATGTTCCTTGAATTCGGTTTTGATCTGGCTCCTGTGATCTACAGCCTGCACAAGGTTGAGAGCAGAGAATTTATCGACAAGATTTCCAAAGACAATGGTTATCAGGTGACACACATGTGGCTCTATGATTTTGAACTGCCGATGACAATGAAGTTTCATTCTAAGAAACTTGAAAGGATAAGAGTGGCATGCTTCAGGCTGTCAAAGAAATAAACGTAAGCTTTATAAAGGGGGTGAAGGTTTAAGCAATAAAATGGAATTAAATGTTGTTGAGAGCGCAAAAAACAAGCTCGTCATCGAGCTTAAAGGAGAGGACCACACTTTCTGCAATATTCTTGTGAAAGAGCTGCAGAAGGACAGCAATGTTAAAACTGCTGCATACACTATCGAGCATCCATTGAGGAGAATCCCAAGAGTATTCATCGAGACAGCAAGCGGCAGTCCGAAAGACGCTTTGGTGAAAGCAACAGCAAACCTTATCAAGGATGCAGGCAAGTTCGAAAAAGAATTTGCAAAAGAGATCTAAATAAAATGTTACCTGAGACAATGAATGAAAAACTAGTGGATATTGCAAGAAAGGCGATAGAATGCAGATTCAACCACAAGGAAGTGGATCTGAACGATGAGATTCTAGAGAACAAAAGAGGAGTTTTTGTCACGTTGACCAAGGACGGTGAACTGCGAGGTTGCATTGGTTTTCCAGAGCCTGTTTATCCTCTCGGCGAGGCTGTCAGGAAAGCAGCTGTTGGCGCTGCATTCGGGGATCCGAGATTTCCTCCTGTAGAAGAAGATGAACTGAAAGACGTACAGATAGAGGTTTCTGTGCTTACCCTTCCAGAAGAGATAACTGTTGCAGATCCACAGGACTATCTTGATTTCATCAGGCTGGGAAAAGACGGACTTATGATAGAGATGAACGGCCAGGGCGGCCTTTTTCTGCCCCAGGTGCCGCTGGAATGGAACTGGGATGTTAATGAATATCTTGAGCAACTGTGCCTGAAAGCAGGCCTGGCGCCCGGCTCATGGGCCCTGCCTGACGCAAAGCTGTATAAGTTCGAGTCCCAGGTCTTTTCTGAGTAACCACTCAAAAGTGGCTAATCTGCGTAAGCTTTATATATTCCCTTATTCTACTTATTGAGCATAATGGGGCTAACAGATCTATTCAAAAGGGCAAAATCGTTTGTGAGGGATTTGACCAACACTGAATTCGATCCTAAGAGAAGATATTTTCTTACAAATACCATTCCAAGGGCTACGGTTACTGCCGCAAGTTTGACAACTCTTGGTGCCATTCTGAACAACTGTTCAAAAAAAGACGATAACGGAACCGCTGTTGAAGTTCCAGAACCAGAACCGACAACAGATCTTGAGAAAAATATTCCATTATACACAGGACTTGGCGCTTGTTCCGGCATCTTGACAGAGACTGAATGGAATGCATTGAGAACAAGCTCAATCAATGGTGCTGATTATACTCAAACAGTAACTTTCTTTGACGGAACACAAGCAGTCTTTGGACAGGACTGCCAATACAATACTGGGAATTTCTTAACTTCAGAATCTGCAACAACACAGGGCGCCAATCCTGATCCGATTTTCGAATGGCAGGCACAGTTCTCAGGCGGTCTTGTCTTGGATGACATTTCTGATCTTGTCAATCAAAACTTGAACGTCGCAGGAAGAGATTACAGGGTTGTCGACGCTGACAGGGCAGGCACAAATGTCAGTCTTGATCTGATGGCTTATGAAGTTGCAAGAACCTTCAGCGAGAAAACAAAAGAAGAATATAAATTTGAAAATGTCCACAACAAAAACTATAATGTTAAACTGCATGTAATCAGCAAGACCTTGTCCGGAGATTATCTTGTATCTTTCACAGTAAACAACCAAGTTATCCAGCTGAAGAAAGGAGAAGTCGCGATCATAACAGACGGAACAAATGAAACTTATGCAGGCGTCCTTGACATCACTCCTGATGCGAATGATCCTGCGAACGACACAGCAGAGATCGCAATCGGCGCGAGAAAAGTAAGACTGCAGGATGTTGACATTACAGACAGCAACCCAGAAAGCAATGTTTTTGTCAACAATCAATACGCGCCTAATTCGCAAGCGAGAATAGAAGGGCAAGAATTGACTGACGGAAGACTGCAGATAGATTCTATCGGCTACAGGGCTTTTGCACAAGGAAGCATACAGGACGATCTTTATGCTGCAGAAGGCGAAAGATTGTCAGACAAGCAGAATGTTCCAAAAGAATTGCTTGTTGACGTCAAATACAACGGCCTTGAAGACATGGTAGGGACAGAGATGCCTATCGAGTTCAGGCA
>WJKV01000137.1 GCA_014728875.1 Candidatus Woesearchaeota archaeon
AACAAGCTACAGTAAAGTTTCACGGGGTCTTCGCTTCCCACTGGAGAGCCCTGGCCTTTGCACCAGGAAAGAATTTTCGGGGGACACTACTTGGGGACAGCAGAGGCCTCGTTACGCCATTCATGCAAGCCGTCATTCAAACGGCAAGGTATTACGTTACCTTAAGAAGGTCATGGTTACCTCCGCTGTTTACCGGCTCTTCGTCTTGTTGAACCAAGATTTAAAGTACCGGCACTGAGCAGACGTCACTAACTGTACACATCCTTTCGGACTTGCAGTTAGCTAAGTTTTTGTTAAACAGTCGGACCTCTCTAGTCATTGCACCCTGAATTCGCGTCCATGCGGAAACAAATCCAGGGACCCCTTATACCGAAGATACAGGGCTAAATTGCCGAATTCCCTCAAGTAATTTAATCCCTCACGCCTTAGGCTTCTCACCTAGGGGCACCTGTGCTGGTTCTGGGTACAGTTGCCAAAGATCTTTTTCATTTCCTTTTTCAGGGATTCCAGGCATCAATTGAACAGACCTTAAGGCCTGCTGTTCTAGGGATTAATCTGATTCTCACCATTACAGTACTCCTCAGACTTGCCCCTATTAACACAAAAGACGTTTTGTGTCAATCTAGCCCGAAATGTCGGGAAATGAACTTGTGTTGCCACTAATACTTTAGCAGTACAGGAATGTTAACCTGTTTCCCTTTCCTGCAAAACCATTATGCATTGCAGTTAGGACTGACTAACCCTTGACTGATTTGCATTGTCAAAGGAACCCTTGCCCTTCCGGCGGCAATGATTCTCACATTGCTCTGCTCCTACTACTACCAGGATTCTCGTTATTACACGGTCCACATCCTTTCACAAGAATGCTTCTGCCCTTGCAATACGCCTACCTAATACAAACCTTGCGGTTGCCTTCAGTATCGGTAGCCAGTTTAGCCCTGTCCATTTTCAGGGCCTCCGACCTCAACTGGTAAGCTGTTACGCACTTTTTAAAGGGTGGCTGCTTCTAAGCCAACCTCCCAGCTGTCTGCGATCAGAGACACCTTTCACCCGTTAACACTTAACTGACATTTAGGGACCTTAACTGAAGTCTGGGTTGTTCCCCTCTCGGAACGCAAGCTTACCCCGCGTCCCCGACTCCCAAAGTCTACGATGATAAGAGATTCGGAGTTTGACAAAGGGCCGAAGGATTTCTCCCCCTAAACCCGAGATCAGTATCTCTACCCTCTTATCCATCTCATTTGAGGCTTGACTACGGCCAAATTCGGTAGGAACCAGCTATCACCGGTTTCGATTGGCTTTTCACCCCTATTCCCAGGTCAGAAGAACGCTTGCTCACAGCACCTCTTCGGGCCTCCACGAGGTATTACCCTCGCTTCACCCTGCCCAGGAATAGATCAACCGGTTTCGGGTCGTATCCATGTGACCAAAGGCGCTTTCACACCTCGTCCCTTGCAAGCTGCGGACAATCGGTTTCCCTGCGGATGCTTCAAAAAGAATTATCCTCGCCACATAGATACACTCCCTGGCTCGTTATTCGAAACGGACGATAGAACTCCTAAGAGCCCTATCTCACTATAACTGTTAGGTTTCAGGTGCTTTTGACTTCCTGTCAGGGGTTCTTTTCAACTTTCCTTCACAGTACTAGTTTGCTATCGGTCTCAAGACGTATTTAGAGTTGGAAGTTAATGCCTCCCAGATTCAGACATCATCTCCAAGATGCCCTACTCAAGAACTACCCTAGGCCATTCCAGTATTCTTCTACGGGGCTATCACCCTCTATGGCGTCCCTTTCCAGGGAACTTCGAATGAACCGGCGATGGCTTTAGTTGGATAGCCTTGCAACACCACATCTCCATACTGTTTCCAGCACGGATTCAGTTTGCTCTGTTCCGCGTTCGATCGCCTTTACTAACGGAATCTCAATTGATTTCTTTTCCTACAGGTACTAAGACGCTTCAATTCCCTGCGTTACTCTGCACGAAGTGCATTAATGGGAAGTCCCATTCAGAAATCTCTGGTTCAAAGCCCGCTTGCGGCTCGCCAGAGCTTATCGCAGCTAGCCACGTCCTTCATCAGCGTCCTGAGCCTAGTCATCCACCTAACAGCGTAGGAACTATTTTTTCAACCAGGGCTGATTTATGCACGGTTTCATCAATGTAAATGTAAAATTGCGAATCATCCGACAACCACAAAAAAATAAAAAAGATTGTCTCTTATTACATCTCTTCCTTAGCATCTGATCGTCATGTTCCAACCAGGTGCCTTCTGCCATTCTTGATGCGGGCTTTTCAACATGGCAAGCTTTTGCCGATGCTGGCGGTTGGTCCACTAAAAAAAGTGGACCCGGCGGGAAATTCGTCGAAGCTTCGCATTCGCTCAACTTCGATTTCGAACCCGCGGCCCCCGCCTTGCAAGGGCGATGCTCTACCAGGCTGAGCTACAGGCCCGCGTTAAAAGCGCAAAAAAAATAGGATAGTGAAAAAAAATAAGGAGGTGATCCAGCCGCAGGTTCCCCTACGGCTACCTTGTGACGACTTAGCCCATCTCACTGACCTCGAGTTCGAACTGATCAAAAAACCAAACCTCACTCGAAGCCTGCTCGAGTGGCTTGACGGGCGGTGTGTGCAAGAAGCAGGGACATATTCACTGGGCTTTGATAAAGCCCAATTACTACGGATTCCGGCGTCACGAGGCTAAGTTACAAACCTCGATTTGAACTAGGATAGGGTTTGAAGGTTTAACTTCTCCTTTCGGAGTTGTATCCCATTGTCCCTATCATTGCATCGCGCGTGTAGCCTAGGAGATTAGGGCTATACAGACCTACCGTTGCCCGCACCTTCCTCCTTGTTTCCAAGGCAGTCTCTGCAAAGTGCTCGATCGTACCGGAGTACTCGTTTGCAATTGCTGACACGGGTCTCGCTCGTTGCCTCACTTAAGAGGACACCTTACAGCACGAGCTGACGGCGGCCATGCAGCACCACTCGGCTCGTCAGGTAAAGTCTTCAGCTTGACCTTCATCCTGCCGTTGCTCCTAGTGAGATGTTCTGTGTGGAATTAAATTAAACCGCACGAAGCACCCGTTGTAGTGCTTCCCCGCCAATTCCTTTAAGTTTCAGCCTTGCGACCGTACTTCCCAGGCGGCGTGCTTAACGTCTTCACTACGACACTGCCAAAACATGTAGTTCTGGCAACGCCTAGCACGCAGCGTTTACAGCTAGGACTACTCGGGTATCTAATCCGGATCGCTCCCCTAGCTTTCGTCCCTCACAGTCGAACCTGTTCCAGTAAAGTGCCTTCGCCATCGGCGGTCCTTCTGGGGTTATAGCATTCTACCGCTAACCCAGAAATACCCTTTACTCTTCCCAGTTCCAAGTCGCGCAGTATTCCTTGCACGCCGTATGGTTGAGCCATACGATTTCACAAGGAACTGACGTGACCTGCTACGGACGCTTTAGGCCCAATAAATGCGGTTGCCACTTGTGACGCGGGGATTACCGCGGCGGCTGGCACCCGTCTTTCCCATCACTTATTCTGCAAGATATTTACTCTTGCAAAAAGCCTGTACCGAAGCACAGGCACTCTGGATTCCCTTATCGTGCTTGCGCACATTGTAAAGGTTTCCCGCCTGCTGCACCCCGTAGGGCTAGGGCCCTTTTCTCAGTGCCCTTCTCGGAGCTACCTCTCTCAAGGCTCCTACTGATCAAAGGCTTGGTGAGCCGTTACCTCGCCAACAACCTAATCAGCCGCTGACCCATCCTTAGGCGCCGCAGCTTTCAGAGAAAGAACATTCCAGTATCAATCTCCTATGGGGCATTACCCTCAGTTTCCCGAGGCTGTTCCCCACCTAAGGTTAAGTTATCAACGTGTTACTGAGCATTTCGCCGGTCCTTCCGAAGAAGACGCCAGACTTGCATGGCTGAGTGGAATCCAAATAGCAGCAACCTCCTGCAGGATCAACAGGTATTGATCAAATGCAGAATGCTTTCTACGCATTTATTTGGTCGCAAAGTTTTTCACAAAGAATTAATCACGTGAATTCACTATCCTACTTCATACTTGATCGAATAGCCGATAAAAAGGATCAAGTACACACTTTTATAGTGAGTATTGTTCCTTAGAAACTTTGTTTACCAAGTAAACAATCCCTCATGAATGGCATTTTCGCGATAATACGAATGTTTTTTATCGCGTGTATGTCGGAATTTAGAAGTCCTATATAAAGGTTTCGAAGACAAACATCTTCTAGAAACAAGTGTTTCCATACATAAATCTTAAGTAATCATATATAAATGTTTCGGTTTTTGTTTTCCTTGATACCAGGCATTAAAATTTATCTGTAATAGAATTCCAGCTAGCTTATTTCTTTCTCTTTTTCTTTTCCTTCTTCAGGCGTTTTCTCTGCCATTTCCAGCGCATCTGGCCTTTCTTTTTCCAACGTCTTGAGCTTCGCTTCATTTTACAGAAAGAATTTATATGCTATTTAAAAAGGTTTTGTTTTACTTTGCTACTTTGGTACGAGTGAACTATATTGTTCTGCTTTTGTTTTGCTTCCTATCTGTTCGTACAATCGAGCAAGCTCGAGCAAATCGTCTGGCTCAAGGCTTGGTTTTTGTTTATCCAATTCTGTTTTTGCTGCCTGATACTGCGTTCTCAACCAATCGAAAAGCTGCTGTCTTGTTTCTGCAATCTTTTTGTCGAATTCTTCCAATTGTTTTTTTGCTTCTGGATCTTCTGCTGCTTTCTTTTCTAGAGCCGATCTTCTTCCTGGAGCAAGGACTAAATCTTCATGCCTCTCACCATAGTAATCTATGTCTATATTTGGATTGATTTTTTTTCTGATCAGTTTTATTGCGTGCAATACAGCAACTTCATTTTGCAATGAAGTCTCGTAAGCATTGATTGCTGCTTCAAACTGTGCGAGATGTTTTGTAGTATAACTATTTGGAGAGGGTGTTGCCCTGAAAGTGAGATTCTCAGAATTTTGAGCCTTCCGCTCTAATTTTATTAGCGCCAAATATGGGGCGAGTACTGTTTCTCCTTTTGCTTTGCCGAAACATTTTTCTGCTGAATCGTAATTGCCTTTGGTGAATTCTGTTATTCCTTGAACAATAGCTTTAACTTTTTCGAATTCTGTCAAAGTCGTTTCTTTCTTTTTCCTTGCCTCTTCTATACTCTTATTAGTG
>WJKV01000004.1 GCA_014728875.1 Candidatus Woesearchaeota archaeon
GGCCGCAGGTTGTTAGTGCACGATTTGAATGCCCCAGCTGCGGCAATATAATCAATGTTTCACAGGACGACACATCATTCAAACAGCCGACAAAATGCGGCTGCGGAAGAAAAGGCAAATTCAGGCTGATTGAAAAGAAACTAATTGACGCCCAGAAATTGGTCATAGAAGAGGCTCACGAATTGCTCGAAGGAGGTGCCCAGCCGAAAAAGATAAATGTTTATCTGCATACAGATCTTACAAGCCCCCTTACTGAAAAAAGAACCAATCCTGGAACAAAGGTCTTGATTACCGGCATTATAAAAGAACTGCCCATCATGACAAGAAGCGGCAGCCAGTCAGTCTTGTACGATCTTTCGATCGTCGGCAACTATATAGAACCAATTGAAGAAGATTTTACAGAGCTTTCTATTGAACCTCAGGAACTGAAAGAAATACTTGATTTGTCGAAGGATCCAAAACTGTATGAAAAACTGCAGTTGAGTATTGCTCCTTCTATTTTCGGCCATGAAAGAGTAAAGGAAGCGCTTGTCCTGCAGATCTTCGGTGGCGTGAGGAAAAAAAGAGACGACGGTGTCATAACAAGGGGCGATATACACATCCTGCTGATAGGGGACCCTGGGAGCGGAAAAAGTCAGTTGATCAAGAGGATGTCGGTTGTCGCGCCAAAAGCGCGTTTCGTCAGCGGCAAAGGCGTCACAGGCGCAGGTATCACTGCAACTGTAGTGAGAGACGAATTCACCCAAGGCTGGGCATTGGAAGCCGGCGCTCTTGTTCTCGCAAACAGAGGATATTGTATGATTGATGAACTTGATAAAATGAACAAAGAAGACAGGGACGCAATGCACGAAGGCCTTGAACAGCAGTCCATCAGCATTTCCAAGGCAAACATCCAGGCGACATTGAGATGCGAGACTACTGTGTTGTCTGCTGCGAATCCAAAGTTCGGGCGTTTCGATCCGTACATGCCGATTTCTGATCAGATAGATCTTCCTGTATCCTTGATAAACCGTTTTGATCTTATATTTGCGATAAAGGACCTGCCAGACAAAGAAAGAGACAAGGTAATGTCCCGATTCATCCTCAAACTGCACCAGAATGTAGACTCGTCCAAAGAGGTTCCGATAGAAACAGGCCTTATCAGGAAATATGTTGCATATGCAAAACAAAAATGTTTTCCGGTTTTGACAGACGAAGCAATCTCAGAGATACAGAATTACTATGTAAAGATGAGATCCACAGGCGTCGAGGAAGAAAGCAAGTCTGTACCTATTTCTGCGCGTCAATTGGAAGGTATACTTCGTCTTGCAGAAGCAAGCGCAAGAATCAGGCTGGCAAAAACAGTGACAGTAGAAGATGCAAGAAAAGCAATAGATTTGATGCAGTACTGGCTATCAGAGCTTGCGATGGACAAGGAAACAGGAAAGATAGACATAGACAAGATCGCATCAGGAATAACGACATCAGAGAGGCAGAAGATAGTGGGTGTCAGGGAAATCATCATCGAGCTTGAAAACAAGCTGGGAAAAGTCATACCCACTGATGACATAATCAAGGAAGCAGAGACAAGAGGAATAAGCGCGACAAAAGTTGAAGACAGCATCGAGAAACTTAAAAGAAGCGGCGACATCTTCGAACCTAAGCCGGGCTTCATTAGCAGACTTTAAAAACAAATAACAAGACTTAAATATTTTCTATTTACCTTCTGCATAGATGGCTGAGACAAGGTTCAAAAGATTTCCTGCACATTACTTGCAAATAAACAGCATCTATAAGTATGACTACAAAAAAGGAGAGGCACAGTTCGATCCTAACTATCTTGACGCGCAAAGCATGCAAATATCCCGCGTAAATCTGACAGGAACTGTTGTCGGAAAAACAGAAGAGCAGAATCCTGCGATCACGATCGACGATACAAGTTCTACCATAGAAATAAGGGAATTTCTTGATCCTAATAAACAGACAGAGTCCCGGCTCAGCAAACAGAATATAGGTGATATTATTCTTGTTATAGGAAAAATCAAAGAGTTCGGCGGGCAGCGTTATGTACAGGCGGAGATTGTCAAAAAGAGCACGCAGGAATGGCTGAAATACAGCCAGCTGAAAGCAAAGATGACAGAATTGAGCTTAAAGATCAAGAATAAACAAACTAAGAAAGATTCTTCAGAAAAAACAGAAACAAAAAATTCGTCAAAGACGGACGCTCTGGAAGAAGAGCAGATAATGGACGCGCCGCTGGACAAGATCGTCAACAAGGCAGAGATAATCTGCAAAATAATTGAAGAAGAGGACAAGGGCAGCGGCGCACTGATAAAGGACATTATAGAAAAAAGCAATATTGATGATTGTGAAAAAATAATCAACCAGCTGCTGGAGGGCGGAGACATCTTCATGGTCCAGCCAGGAAAAGTCAAAGTTCTTAATTAGCACAGGACTCAACCGATGATCGCTACCAGATTCGGCGTGACAAATACTTCTACTAGCGTTGCGATGAACAGCATTGCAGCTGCAATACCTATCAATTCACTGCTGTCAAATATTATCTTAAAGAAATTCTTTGAACCGAGATCATGCCTGATGATTGCGACAGATATTATACCTCCTGCCAATGCTCCAACAAAATACGCACCCATCTCAAGAATGCCGTGCGGCATGTACCGCACCAGACCGAGCGCTATTGCATGCAGGCCGCCGTAGGCTATCAGTTTCGTCTTGACAAAATTTCCAATGAACGCTCCTCCTACTGACGCATTCCAGGTAAGAATAAAGATCGCGCCTGCACCGTACAGGAAAGAAAAGAAGATGCAGAAGATCAGCACTTTTATGTTATTGAAAAATATAGAGACAATGTATTTTGAATAAAGCGAAGCGTTTCCTGTCACGTGCGCGTTCAGATTGTTTATGGTGTGAAATTGCGTGCTGAACAAAGTGTTTGTAACAGATTCTGGCAGTATCAGGGCCCACAGAGTGAACGAGATAAAGAAACCAAAGAACAAAAAGACCAAGGTCATCACTGTTTTGCTGTGCTCTCTTAAGATTTTCTTTTCATTATCGTATATAATATCATATTGTTCTTCACACTTGATTGCATAATAGATAAAAGGAAAACAGGCAAATGCTGTGAAAAAGACCATAATCAGGCTTGCCTGGTTCTTGAACAATAATAAGCTCAGTATTATAGCAACAGAAGAATACACAAAACCCATCATGAAAATATACTGAGGTCTTCTTCTGATTGTATCATATCTAATCAAAGACTCTAGTACCATCTTTCCTGTGATTACCTTTCTTTTTAAAAGAACCGTTGCTGAATATAAATATTTCGCATTTTCAGCATAAATTTTATATACTTAATGATGAGTTTGATACTTTTAAGTGATAATAAATAAAAATGGCATCGTATGAAGATTTATTAAAAAAAGCAAGAAAAGAGCTTCCTGAATCTGTTTTCATAAAAGAACGATTCGAGATACCAAAAGTTAAAGGCTTTATACAGGGCAATAACACAATAGTTGTTAATTTCTTTCAGATTGCAAAGACCTTAGGCAGAGAGCCTGAGCACATGCTAAAATTCATCCTGAAAGAGATCGCAGCTCCTGGAAAACTAGAAAGGCACAGGCTGATAATCGGCAGGAAGATATCTGCTTCTATGATCAACCAGAAGGTCAAGGCTTATGCAAATACGTATGTGCTTTGCCCAGAATGCGGCAAGCCAGACACAAAGCTGATCAAAGAGAAGAATGTTTCGTCCTTGAAATGCGCTGCCTGCGGTTCAAAACATCCTGTTAGATTATTGTAGGTAATTTAATCTTTTTTAGCTCCAAAGGAAAAAATATTTGACCTTTATTTCACATGGGGCTTATTTTATACACCTACCCCTTGATTTCGTATAGAATTCTTAAATTCAAGTTGATGTGTTTTTGGATCGATTGCTCAACTCTTTCTTTTCTATATTGAAAATAATATAATAATAATATA
>WJKV01000026.1 GCA_014728875.1 Candidatus Woesearchaeota archaeon
GTTGAAAAGGCCGGTTAAATTTCAAAAAGCCACTTTAAAAGACAGGATCCTGGTCCTCGAGAATCTGCGGTTCAACAAGAAAGAAGAACAGAATGACAGGAAATTCGCAAAAGATCTTGCAAAACTCGCAGATCTTTATGTGAACGACGCTTTTTCTAACAGCCACCGCAAGCACGCCAGCATGTGCGCGATCACAGAATTCATCCCGGGATGCGCAGGCCTTCTTCTTGAAGAAGAGCTGAAGATGAAAGACATCATAAACAATCCAGAAAGGCCGTTCGTCGCAGTCATCGGCGGAGGAAAAGTAGATACTAAGATTCCGCTGATGGAGACTATGATTAAGAAAGCAGACATGATCTTAGTTGGCAGTTCAATCGCGCAGTATTATTCGCAAAGGAAAGGGCCGAAGAGCAAGAAGATCTTTTTCCCTGCAGATTTTGCAGGCAAAGGTTCAGACTTGTACGATATAGGTCCTAATACGATAAAACAATTTACCAGGATCATAAAGAAAGCAAAGACAATCTGCTGGAACGGCCCTGTCGGCTGGTTCGAGAAAAAGCCGTATGACAAAGGAACAAGGGCGATTGCAAAGGCTGTTGCAGAAGCTACACAGAAAAACAATGCGGTCTCGCTCGCAGGCGGGGGAGAGACAGGAGAAGCCATTAAAAAATTCAGGTTGACAAATAAGTTCACGCACGTCAGCACAGGCGGCGCTGCCAGCCTGCTGCTTTGGCAGGGCAAAGAACTGCCTGCAATAAAGGCACTCAAAGAAAATTACAAGAGGTTCAAGAACAAAGTCTAAGATAGAATATCAAAATATTTATAAATCAAAAAGGTTTCTATATTTAAATACGAAAGAGGTGAGGCAGTGGAAAGTATCTTTATTGGATTAGCAGTGATTATCGTAGCTACGACTTTCTTCGGCTATTTGATGCGGCTGCTTAAACAGCCTTTGATTCCTGCCTATGTTATCGCAGGATTATTACTCGGGCCCAGCGGTTTGATTCTGTTTGCTCCCAAGATAAACATACCTATAGTTACAAAGATAATTGGAGCAATAACAATTACGAATAATGACATGGTAAGCACTCTTTCTGTCATGGGAATTGCATTGATGCTTTTCATTGTAGGTCTTGAGATTGATTTCAAAAAACTAAAGACAGTGTCATTGATAAGCTCAATCGGAGGAAGCATCCAGATTATAATCTTGTTTGTTGCAGGCTATCTTATTGCGTCGCTGCTCGGCTTTGTGCCCCTGCATGCGACTTATCTGGGTCTTGTGCTTGCATTCTCGTCTACTGTTGTCGTCATCAAACTGCTTTCAGACAAGAGGGAACTGGACACATTGCACGGCAGGATCGTGCTGGGTATCCTGCTGGTCGAGGACATCTTTGCGATTATTGCAATTTCAATCGTATCGACAACAGACAGCGCTTCTGCTTATGTCTTGCTTCTTTCACTGGTCAAGGCTTTGCTTGTCTTTGGTGTTGCGATTTTCGCAGGAAAGTTCATATTCCCGCACATGTTCAAGTTCGCCGCCAAGAGCAGCGAATTGCTTTTTCTTCTGGCTGTCGCAATCTGCTTTTTGTTTGCAGCAGTATTCAACATTATCGGCCTCTCTATCATAATCGGCGCATTCATCGCAGGTGTCGCCTTGGGAAACTTGGAATACAACATAGAAATAATCAGCAGGATAAAACCGCTCAAGGATTTTTTTGCAACGATCTTTTTTGCATCATTGGGCTTGCAGCTGTCGATTGTTGCTATTAAGCACATCTGGCTGCCATTGATCATTTTCGTACTTTTTATAACATTTGTGAAGCCGTTGATTACCCAGGTTCTGTGCTCTTTGTTCGGGTACAAGAAGAAGGTAGGTTTTCTTTCAGGCCTGGCATTATCCCAGACAAGCGAATTCTCATTGATAATAATAAGCACAGGACTGGTTTTAGGGCACGTCACCCCTTCGATATTCGGGCTGGTGATACTTCTGGCTATAATTACAATGGTCGTAACGACCTATAAGGTGCAGTACGATCATGAATTATACAGAAAGTTTGCAAAAAAACTATCGATTTTCGAGAAATTGATGCCTGTCAAGCACGGTCTTGAATACATAAGGGAAAAAAAGCATGATGTTGTTCTTTGCGGGTATAACCGAATCGGCTCTTTGGTCTTTACAACTTTAAAGAAGCTGAAAAAAGAGATTCTCGTCGTAGACTATAATCCGGAAGTCATAAAGAGACTGATGGGCAAAAAGATACACTGCATCTACGGCGATGTAGGAGACATAGAGATTATTGAAAGGATGAACCTGAAGAATGTGAAAATGCTTATCTCTACTGTGCCAGAAACTGCAACCAACCTTCTGCTGATCAAAAAATCAAAAGAGTACAATCCCAGCATAATCGTGCTTGTGAGGGCCAGCCAGATAGACGATGCATTGGCATTGTATGACCAGGGAGCAGACTATGTGATTCTGCCCCACATTATCGGCGGAGAGCATGTGAGCGTTCTTCTGGAAAAGTTCGGAAAAGTAGAGAATGTTGTGAAAAGAAAAGTACAGCACATAATGGAGCTTAAAAAGCATAGGGAAAGCTAGAATAGAAAAAACCAGCACAACACGCAGTCATAGATTCTTCTTGATGATATTGGAAGGTTTCTTTTTTATTTTGTTTGTTATCTCTCTCCATTTCAAAAGCTTTTCTTTCGCACCAAGATGCGTTATTACGCTTTCTGCTTCTGCCTGGCCCAATTGAAGACAGTATTCGACAGGGTTGTTCTTTATCAGGCCGGTAACAAAGCCCGAAGCAAACGCATCTCCTGCGCCTGTTGTTTCTTTTATTTTTTTCTTTGCCGCCTTGACAAAATAAAGCTCAAACCCGTTGCTGCAATAAGCACCTTTCGGCCCTTCTGTGATGCAGACGATCTTTGGGCCCAGTTTGTGCAGTTTTATCATCTGCTTGCTTGTTATTGTTTGTTTGGTGAGCAGCTTCGCTTCTTCACGGTTCAAAATCAGAACATCAACATTCTTCATCAGCTTTGAAACAAAAGAAGGCCCTTTCGCTGCAAGATACGTGCTTGCGTTGAGCGCCACCTTTATCTTGTTCTTTCTTGCAAAAGCCGCCAGCTTTTCCTGCGTCTTGTAAGCGGTTCCAAGCATAGTCCCGAAATAAAAGAATTTCGGCTTGTTGTTTTTAATCTTCTTCATGTTCAGATCGCTGTATTTAAGGTCGTTATTGCTGCCTTTGAAGACAAGGATGGTTCTTTCATGGCCGAACGCGTCCAATATGACACTGTAACCCGAACGCCCTCTTTTTACAGCCATGCTGATGTCTATTTTCTCTTTTCTTAGCGCATCCAGAATCTGCCTGCTGTTTTCATCGTCCCCGACATTTCCGATAAAACAGGTGCGCAGGCCGAAACGGGAGAATGCAACAGCAGTGTTGCTTCCGCCTCCGCCAGTGTCAAACCTCATCTTCTTTATCAGAACCTTGCTGCCGAACGGAACATGGATGTGGCCTTTTTTCTCTTCCTGGAAGAGCCTGTTCTCTGTGTCTACAAAAACATCTATGTTGGCCCCTCCGATGCATACAATGTCTAACATTTTATTCTTTTAATCTTTTTTGCAGTCATCTGCCTTTTTTCTTTGCGGGCCGTCTGACCACGAAATAATAGATTATCGCGCCTATGAATCCCACCAGTACAATGACCAGGATCCAGACGACTTTGTCAGTTTCGTTCTTGAAGCCTCTTTTTGCGCAATCTATCAGCATAAGCAGCCAGAAGATGAAAAGCAATATCATGATGGCAAAGAATACCAGGGTAACTATCAATACCATCGCCGCGCCTGCTGCCATCAGGCCTGCGCCTGCAGCTGCAGGAGACACTTCTTCAACCTCTATTTCTTCAAGCTCAGCAAACGGCATCTCGCCAGGCGAAGGTGCAAGTCCCTCTTCTGTTTCAGGGACAGGCAGCACATCTTCTGCAGCGACCTCGACATCCGGCTCAGGAGGAGGCGCAATAGCAGGTTCTTCGACAGGCTCTCTATAAGGCTCTTCTATCTCTTCAGTCAATACGGGTTCAATAAATGGTTCATCTATTCCTTCTGCTGCTTCCTGTGCACTGACAGAAAAGCTAAAAATAGAAGATACTACAAGAAATGCAAACAAAATTACTATTGTTTTTTTCATAAAGACCACCTCTTTATCATAGCCAAGTAAAATTAGAAAACATTAAGCAGCTATCATTTATAAACCTATTGCTAGCCTAATTATTGCACTAACTTATATTGTCCAAAACATCGTGTGCATCCAACGACCTGAGATACTGATTCAGATTCCTCTTTGTTTCTATTATTGTCTTCATGTAATTTCTTTCTTCATTCGAGACCCTTGCGTTTTTGTCAGCCTCTATCAAGCCATAAGGATAGCCAGGAAAAACAGGATCGTTGCTGTTTTCAGCAATCAACGAAAAAAGGCTTTTGAGATCGAAATTAAGGCTGTTGTGCACTTCGAATCTGAAAATATATCTGGACCCGGGATGGAATTTGACAAAGAACATGTCTGCCTTGTGTTTTTCATTCATTATCTGGACAAAAGGATAGTAATACCATCTGGCAAGATCCTTGTTTTTGCTGTTCAGCTTGTTAACAGCTGCCTGCGCATTGTCGCCTTTGTCAGTGAACAGGTTAGAGGTCTTTGCAAGCCCGCATACTGTGATTTTTTTCCTCTCGCATTCATCGTATAGGACATTCAAATAAGAATTCTCGTTTGTAACAGTTGCCTGCAAAGTTCCGTCCAGCAATATGATGTCATTTTCTTCCAGATAAGATGCAAGGCTTGCAGCAAGGTTCAACTCTCCGAACCTTCTGATGTTGTCGACAATCTTTGCTATTTCTGCCCTGTTAGAACCTTCTGTGATTGTTTTGTCCATCGAATCAAACACCAAGTCCTTTATTCGCGGCAAAAGAGCGTTCCCTATTGGAAACAATTCTGTTTTGTATCTTAACTTTTCGTCTGCATAGTCTGCAGTGACGACTGCGAAAAATTCGTGCTTGTCTTCTTTTATTTTTGCCTTTCCGCAGTATACTGCAGCATACAGACGGATAAAGCTTACAATGAAATTGCTGCTTTTAACAACAGTATTGTTTCCTCCATCTATGAAAGCTATTTTTCTTTTTTCTAATTCCGCATCTTTGTTTATTTTTGCATTCGCTTCAATTTCATGGAAATTCTCAGAGCATAATGCAATAGAATTATAATTCTTGTCTGTAAAGACTATCATTGTACTTTCTGAAGAGATAACCTTATCCAACTCCTTTAGCAGATCATTTATTATCTTGAGCATCATTACACAGAATGTTAAGAAACTTTTATTTCTTTCCTTTCTTCTTTTTAACTGCGGTTTTCTTTGTCTTTTTCTTGGTTGATTTTGCCTTTGTTTTCTTCTTTTGTGTTTTCTTTGTTTTCTTTGTTTTCACAGATTTGCCTTTCGCAGTTTTCTCTATCTCATCTTCCTGCTTTTGTTTTTCTTTGAATTCGGCTGTCCAGGTCACGCATCTAGGATTGATGCATGTCAATCTTGGTCTGCTCCTGACAGGTCTGTGCTGTACAATAGGATGGCCACATTCCTCGCATACCTTGTCAGTCACAGTTACAACGCCCGTCTTCGGAAGGCCAAAAGTGGCTGTGCACTTGGGATAGTTAGTGCACCCTACAAACTTGCCGAACCTGCTCTTTTTTATCATCAGATCGCCTTTTTTGCATACAGGGCATTTTCCGACAGTATTCATTCTCTTATAGCTTTCAGCTTCTGCTTCTCCCAGCACCTTGCCTATGTCTTCTTCGTGCTTCTTGAACTTGTTCAAAATTTTGAGCAGGGCCTGTTTTGCTTCATTAATAACCTCTTTTTCCTTTTTTCGGCCTTTTCTTATCTCTTCCATCTCTGTCTCAAAATGCCTGGTCATCTCGACATCAAGGATGTCAGGGGCGTGCTTGGATAATGCTCCTACTGTCTTGATGCCCAGTTCTGTCGCTTCTAACGGTTTGCCTTTTATATAGCCTCGTATAAACAAAGTCTCGATTATCTGCGCCCTGGTCGCTTTTGTTCCTATATTCTCCTTCTCCATCGCCCTGACCAGGCTTGCTTCTGTGTATCTCTTAGGCGGCGTCGTTTCCTTGTCTAATTTGTTTATTTCCTTGACATCGACAAC